>NZ_JASCOM010000008.1:0-83779 GCF_029959925.1 Pseudomonas sp. PS02303 | reverse complement strand
CGCGAAGGCGGTGTGCCAGTTGACACATGTATGACTGACACACCGCCTTCGCGAGCAAGCTTCGCTCCTACACTGGATTTACCCGGATTCGGGGTTTTGTGCACCCACCTGAATCCAACCGAACTCAAGGCAAAACACCAGGGTCAACCCTTTGAATCCTGTGCCCCGAGATCGGAGATTTGCCATGACTGACTACCCAAGACCACCCTTCCCCAAACAAGGCCAGCCTGTCCCAGGCTCCCAAAAGAAAATGGACCCGTATCCAGACTGCGGCGAAAAAAGCTACAAAGGCTCGGGCCGGCTGGATGGCAAGATCGCCCTGATCACCGGGGCCGACAGCGGCATCGGCCGTGCGGTCGCCATCGCCTTCGCCCGTGAAGGCGCCGATGTCGCGATTGCCTACCTCAATGAACATGAAGACGCGCAGGAAACCGCACGTTGGGTCGAACAGGCCGGACGTCAATGCGTGCTGCTGCCCGGCGACATCGCGCAGAAAGCGCAATGCCAGGCCCTGGTGGACAAGACAGTCGAACGCTTCGGGCGGATCGACATTCTGGTCAACAACGCGGCCTTCCAGATGACGCACGAACACTTCGAAGACATCCCGGACGAAGAATGGGTGATGACCTTCGACGTCAACATCACCGCCATGTTTAGGATCTGCCAGGCCGCGCTCAAGCACATGAAGGCCGGCAGTTCGATCATCAACACCAGTTCGGTCAACTCGGACATGCCCAAACCCACCCTCCTGGCCTACGCCACGACCAAGGGTGCCATCGCCAACTTCACCGGTGGCCTGGCGCAGATGCTCGGGCCGAAAAACATTCGGGTGAACAGCGTGGCGCCGGGGCCGATCTGGACACCGCTGATCGTCTCGACCATGCCCGATGAAGAGGTGCAGAACTTCGGCGCGCACACCCCGCTGGGCCGGCCGGGCCAACCGGTGGAAGTGGCGCCGATTTACGTGCTGCTGGCGTCGGACGAGGCCAGCTACATCACCGGCCAGCGCTACGGCGTGACCGGCGGTAAACCGATGTTGTGACCGCCCGCTGTAATAGCAGCAGCCTTGTGGCGAGGGGCTTGCCCCCCTCGCCACAAGCTGCGCCAACGGCTACACGTCATTCCGCGAAGTCGCGAAAAAATGAACCCCTTACAAATCTCTCCCCTCAATACGTTTAGGCCCCCATCACGGGCCGTTCGAGGAGGTCGTCATGTCCGCACCTATCGTCAAACTGTTCACCCAGCCCAATTTCGCCTGGACGGATATTCGCCGGGAGGAGGAAGCACATCCGCGCCATTACCTCGCGCATTTGCTGCTGCTCGCCTTGATCCCCGCCGTCTGCCTGTTCATCGGCACCACCTATGTCGGCTGGAGCCTGGCCGAGAACGAAACGGTCAAACTCAGTACCCAAAGTGCGTTGCAACTCTGCGTGCTGCTGTATGTCACCATCATCGCCGGCGTGGCGTTGATGGGGGGATTCATCCGCTGGATGTCGCGCACCTTCGACGCGCGTCCGACCATCAATCAATGCATCGGTTTTGCGGCGTATACCGCGACGCCGTTTTTCCTGGCGGGGATTGCCGGGCTGTACCCGAGTCGCTGGTTGGCAATCATTGTGTTGATGGCTGCTTCGGCTTATTCGACGTTTTTGCTGTTCGTCGGCTTGCCGACGTTCATGCACGAGCGCAAGGAACAAGGCCTGCTGAATGCGGCGTGCGTCTGGGGCGTCGGGCTCCTGGTATTGGTGACTATTCTGGTAGAGATGATTCTGCTGTGGTTCAACGTGCTGACGCCTGAATACCTGCGCGCCACGGTCGGTTGATCCGCAGAGACCAACAAACGCGGTCCACCCCCAGCGAGAACCGAGTATGAGTTTCATTTTATGGGTGGCCGTGTTGGGTGCTGTACTCCTGACGCTGGCGCTGACCTCGTCCTACCTGCGATGGATGCCGGTGACCACGTCGGCGGTGTGCCTGGTGCTGGGCGCCGCCATCGGCCCGGCCGGGTTCGGGCTGTTGAAACTGGACACCGCTGACGCTTCGATCTGGATGGAGCACCTGACGGAAGTCGCGGTGCTCTTTTCGCTGTTTGTCTGCGGCCTGAAATTGCGCTCGCCGCTCAAGCATAAAAACTGGCGGATTGCGGTCGGCCTGGCCGGCCCGGTGATGCTGTTGACCATTGTCGGCGTCTGCTTGTTGCTGCATTACGCATTGCAATTGTCATGGGGCGCGTCTGTGCTGATCGGCTCGATCCTGGCCCCCACCGATCCGGTGCTCGCCGCGCTGGTCCAGGTCAACGACGCGCGGGATGACGACAGCGTGCGCTTCGGCCTCTCCGGTGAGGCCGGGCTCAATGACGGGATCGCGTTTCCGTTCGTGATCCTTGGCCTGCTCCTGCTGCAACACGAGGGTAACCCCGGCTGGTTGGGCGACTGGGTGCTGCGCAGTTTGATCTGGGCGGTTCCGGCCGGTTTTCTGACGGGGTACTGGATGGGACGCGGCATCGGGCGCCTGACCTTGGCGCTGCGGATCAAGAACGATGACAGCACGCTGTCTCCGAACGATTACCTGGCCCTTGCTTTGATTGCCCTGGCGTATGTCGGGGCCGAGTCTATCCACGCCTATGGGTTTCTGTCGGTGTTCGCCGCCGGCCTCGGATTGCGCCAGGAAGAAGTCAGCTCCACGGGCAACGACGAAACCCCTGCCGAGCATCTGGTCCAGCCGGTGGTCGGTCACCAGAACGTCGAACCACAACACGCGGTGCATGGCGATACCGACAACCTTGAAGACACCCAGGTCGCCGCGGGCATCATGATGGGTGACATGCTCGCTTTTGGCAGTCTCGTGGAGCGGGCCATGGAAGTGTTTCTGGTGACACTGCTCGGCGTCGTGCTGATCGCTCACTGGGACTGGCGCGCCCTGCTGGTCGGCGGGGTGTTGTTTTTTCTGGTTCGCCCTTTGAGTGTCGCCGTGATGCCGTGGGGCCGATTGCTCGATTGGCGCCAGCGAATGTTGATCGGCTGGTTTGGCATCCGTGGCATCGGCAGCCTGTATTACTTGTTCTACGCCTTGAATCACGGGCTGGGTCAGTCGGTGTCGACGCTGTGCATGGACCTGACGTTGTCCGTGGTCGCGTTGAGCATTTTGATCCACGGCATCAGCACGCAACCCACCCTCGCCCGCTATGAACGGCGCAAGAAACAAATTATTTGATTTTTACCTGCGTGTTTACAGGTTGAATCAAACGAATTTTCGCCTCGAAGAATTTGAAATCCCTGTGCAACTCGACAGTCACAACCTTAATTCCGCCTGTTTTCTTTTATACGGCGGAACCCGACAGGTTCGGTTCCACTGTGGCAACGATGCCTATTAAAAGGGACCTCGAAAAAAGTAAGGTGCCGGTCATGGTTCACTATTCAACTCCCGATCAAATCAAAGCCTGCCGGGCGTTTGCCCTGGAATGCAATCGCCAGATGTTCGAAGACGCCCAGGCGTTGAGCCGAAGCGCTTTCGAGATGCTTGAGGACGGCGACATGGACCTGGAACGGTTCGAACGTTACAGGGCGATGCGCAGGAAGGCTGATTTGAAGTTTCAGGAAGCGATTGAGCACCTGCGTTTGCTCAACGCGGACTTCCCGCCGATTCCGATGTCCGTGAATAACTCCCACCGGTTGCGCCAGCAGCTTGAAGGCCGGGCTTGATCCTGAAAACCCCCGGGTCATCCGCCCTGACGCACTCCATATAGCCGCTGGCGAAATCGCCTTCGGCTATCGCATCAGTTTCCGCGCTCCGTCAGCAGAACATCCCTTGAACCCGGTGGCAGGATGCGGCGAATCTGATCGACGGTAACACCGACAATTCACATTTCTCGACGGAAAACTTCGCGCCGCGAACTGCATGAGTCAATTTACAGACTCATGCAGCCTGCACGACCTCAATTCGCCATCAGATCTTCTAACCAATTGTTTTATATGGCTTTACTCATGGCGGTGAAATCGGCACGACAAATGCTCCCAGTGTAAAAGCGACCTATGGCCATGAGACCGTTTGCGCCTATTCCGTGACTAATTGAGAGATTCGACCATGAACGCCATCGACCTGTTGAAAGCCGACCATGAACGCGTAAAAGGCATCCTGACTCAGTTAAGCGAGTCCACCGAACGGGGTGTCAAAAAACGCACCGAGTTGCTGGCCAAGCTCGAAATGGAGATCACCATCCATACCCGGCTCGAAGAAGAAGTCTTGTACCCGGCGTACAAAAAAGCCGGTGGCAAGGAACAGGACGTTATGTACTACGAAGCCAAGGAAGAACACCGCACCGTGGATTCCCTGGTACTGCCGGACCTGAAAGTCACCGATCCTTCCACCCCGGAATTCGCGGGTCGGGTGAAAGTGGTCAAGGAGCTGCTGGAACACCACATCGAAGAAGAGGAAACGGAAATGTTCCCTCAGGCGAAAAAACTGCTGGGCAAGGCCACCCTGGAAGAATTGGGCGCGCAAATGGAAACGCTCAAGGCTCAGTACAAGAAAGAAATGAGCGCGTCCAATCTGGCGGCTTGATTTGGTAGTCGATGTCAGAGAGCCCGGCAAATGCCGGGCTTTTTAGTCTGCGATTCAGCCACCGGGATTGGTGACCTGGATGTAAACCGCATAAGTGCCCAGCAACACCCAGAACGTCGCGAAAATCCACGGCGTACGCACGGAAAACAGCAGCGATTTGCGGTAGCCCTTGTGGGACGATTCCATCTCACTGAACAGCGGGGATTCATCGTACGCCAGCCCCATCAATGGCTCGCTGCGCAACAGCTCACTTTGCTTGAAGTGCCAGTGGTCGATGATGTCGTAGGCCGCACGAATGCCCGGCCAGGCGTTCAGCGAGCTCAGTAAACCCAGCAGCGCGAGGAACGGCGGCACCACCAGGGTGAAGAGTTTTCCCCATTCGGGATTGAGGTTGGCCATGCAGGAAGCAAAGGCGATCACCAGGAACGACTGCGCGGCCAGGTAAGCGTCGGTTCGATTGGCGAGGATGCTGGTTTCGTACTGGATTTCCCGACGGTAGAAATCCAGCCGCTCCTTGGGCGAGCCGAACATTTTGGCGTTGTGCTCGGTCAAGACTTCTTCGGCAGTGTGTTCGGTCAGTATTCTGGGCACGGGAATTACACAAGGACTGGGTAAGCGTTATGACGAAACCTGCCCGGGCAAAGTTCAGCCGGATTTAATGCACTTCACTCGAACGCTATTTCGCTGCCGTGGTCCTTCAAGTACACAGGCTGACTTCAAGGATTGCGGATGGACACTCTCGATTGGGTGCAATGGCCAGCGATGCTGGTCACGGTACTGGCGGCGTGGTTGATCGGCTCGCAAAACCCATCGCGCAGGGTGTGGGGTTTCAGTTGCTTCATCGTCAGCAATCTCTTGTGGGTGATTTGGGGCTACCACACCCACGCCTACGCATTGATCGTGTTGCAGTTTTGCCTGTGTGCCATGAACTTGCGCGGTTTCAAGAAGAACGTGAAAGGCTGAGCACGACGCCCGTTACTTCATGGCCAGCGCAATCACCTCGACCAGATTGAGTTGGGTATACGGTTTGGACAAGCGAGGGAGTGTGGTCGCGAAGCCTTCAAGGCGTTCGGCATAACCCGTGGCAAGAATGATCGGTACGTCCGGCTTCAACGCCCGGATGGCATTGGCCAACTGCTCACCGTTCATTTGTGGCATGGCCATGTCGGTAATGACCAGGTCAACATGCTGCTCGCGTTCGAACAGCTCAAGCGCTTGGGCACCGGACACCGCACTGATCACCCGATGGCCGAGATCCTCAAGCAACAGGCCGGTGCTGGTCAGCACCAGGCTGTCATCGTCCACGACCATGACGCACAACTGAGCCACTGGCGGAGCGGCCACTTCCGATTCGGCGGGATGATTGAGCGCAGCTGTGGTCGCGGCGGGTATCCACAGTTCGGCGACAGTGCCGATGTCCTTCTGACTCTTGAGAATGAATCGCCCGCCCAGTTGTTCTATGAAGCCATGGATCATCGACAACCCCAGCCCCGTGCCTTTGCCCACCCCTTTGGTGGTGAAAAACGGGTCCATGGCCGACGCCAGGGTGACCTCATCCATGCCCTCCCCGTTATCGGCAACACTCAGGCAAACATAGCGTCCGGGCTCCGGCAATAGTGTCGATTGGTCGCAGACGTCTTCCGTCCGGGTACTGATGACGATTTTTCCGCCGTTGGGCATCGCGTCCCGAGCATTGGTGGCGAGGTTCAGCACGGCCAGTTCGAGCTGATTGACATCGGCCATGACCGGAACGAGGTCGGGGGAAAAACGGGTTTCGAGCTGTACGGAAGGCCCGAGGGAGCTGCGCAACAATCCGCTGATTCCTTCCACCAGCGCGGGTATTTCGACGGATTCGGACTTGAGTTCCTGTCGTCTGGCGAACGCCAGCATGCGTTGAGTCAGGGACACCCCACGCAGGGCACCTTGGGTGGCGTTGTCGACCAATCGAGTGACTTTCGGATTGTCTCCCACGCGTTTACGGACGATTTCCAGGTTGCCAAGGATAACGGTCAGCAGATTATTGAAATCGTGGGCGATCCCGCCACTGAGTTGGCCGATGGCCTGCATCTTCTGCGCCTGGAACAGCGCTTCACGGGTTTGTTCCAGAACCTTCTGTGCTTGTGTGGCCTCGGTGATGTCCCGGGTAATTTTGGCAAAGCCCAGCAACGTGCCCGTATCGCCCCAGATCGGATCGACCACCACATGGGCAAAGAACCGCGTGCCGTCCTTGCGCACGCGCCAGGCCCTGTTTTCAAAGCGCCCTTCCCGCATAGCCGTCTCCAACGCACGTTGGGGTTCCCCGGCTTCGCGGTCTTCGGGGGTATAGAAGAGTGAAAAATGCTGACCGATGACTTCTTCGGGTCGGTAGCCCTTGATGCGCTGGGCCCCTTGATTCCAGTTGGTCAATCGTCCATCCGGGGCGAGCATATAGATCGCGTAGTCAGTCACGCTTTGAACCAGCAAACGAAACTGCTGCTCGCTTTGCTTGAGCGTCTCTTCGGCCATTTTGCGGTCAGTGAGGTCCCGGGTGATCTTGGCAAACCCCAATAGATTGCCTGCCGGGTCGCGAATCGGATCGATCACCACATGGCACCAGAAGTGTGTTCCGTCCTTGCGAACCCGCCAGCCTTCGCCCTCGAACCGTCCTTCGCGAATCGCCGTATCCAGCGCGCGCTGGGGTAGACCGGCACTGCGGTCTTCTTCGGTATAAAAGCGCGAAAAATGCTGTCCGAGGATCTCCTTCTCCTCATACCCCTTGAAACGTTTGGCGCCAGCGTTCCAGCTGGTGATGATGCCATCGGGGTCAATCATGTAGATCGCATAGTCCACCACGGCATCAATCAGCAGGCGAAAGCGCATTTCCTCGATGGCGTTGGTTTTGGACTGGTTATCACTCATCGATCACACCCGTGACTGTTGTTTTGCGAAGTATGCGTCAAACCGTGGGTTTGGTAAGCCAGAAAACGGTTGTGCACTGGAGCATAGCGTTCACTCCGCCTATTCTCGATGCCAAACGCCATTCCTGGCGGTTCCAAGGCGCCCCGATGATCCTGATTCTGTTGCCCACTTCCGACTACGATCCTACTGAGAGCAGCGTTGCGTGGCAGGCCATGCGTCAGGCCGGCATCGAGGTGCGCTTTGCGTCGCCCGAGGGATTGCCCGCCTACGCCGATTCGCGTCTGGTGGACATCGGTTTCGGCCCGTTGAACCCGCTGCTGATGACGCGCAAGGCCGACCTTGCCAGCTACGCCCGGATGATCGAAGACCCCTCCTTTCGCCGACCGCTGAACTATGACGATGTGGACCCCAGCGAGTTCCAAGGACTGCTGATTCCCGGCGGGCATGCCAAGGGCATGCGCAGCCTGCTGGAGTCCGAGCAGGCGCGACGGATCGCCCTGCACTTTTTCAAGACAGACAAACCCGTGGCAGCGGTCTGCCACGGCGTACTGTTGCTTGCCCGAACCCTCGACCCCGATACCGGGCGTTCGGTGTTGCAGGGGCGCAAGGTCACCGCCCTGGTCGCCAACACCATGGAGCTGCCTGCCTGGGCAATCACCGCCGCCTGGCTCGGGCGCTACTACCGGACCTATACCCAAACCGTCGAAGCGGAAGTCACGGAGGCCCTGTCCAGCCCGACGGATTTCCTGCGCGGGCCCGTCCTCGCGGTGCGTGATTCGGCGGACCAGCCACAACGCGGGTTCGTCGTCCGTGATGGACTGTTGTTGACCGCGCGCTGGCCGGGAGACTGTCATCGCTTTGCCGCCGAGTGGGTTCGCCTGCTTACCGGCTCACGTATTTGACGATGTAGGCGTACAGGTCGTTGTAAACGAAGTCAGGAACAACCTGGGCGTAAGTCTGGGTGTTGAGTAACGCCAAGTGGCATTCTTTAACTATCTCGTCACGCTCACTCAGGGTGTGGACATGATTATTGATGATGCTTTCATAGGCGCTGTATGCCGTTGGCGTCGTAGAGGGCGTCACGCAAGCGGTTGTGGTGTAGGTGATATGAGCACGCGAGACGCGTTCCTTCAGCGCCCCGAACCCGCGTTCATACACCGTGATTTGTGAACGATCGACCGCCTTCGAGGCGGTTTCGAAGGCCAGGATCACCGCTTGCTCATTCCTCATGGAGCTCACCAGTGTCGATCGCGTGACAAACCTTTCCAGTTCGCGGTTTTCCAGGCTTTTAAAGGCTCTTTTGATGCACGAAACGTGAGCAAACTCCAGCGTGCAGCCAACGATATGCGTTTCGAACTGATAGCCGGCCGCCGTCGCGAGTGGTGGAAATGCCGCGAAATCGATGCTGTCGAACGCACACTCCATGATGATGTTGTATTTGAGTGTGAAGGCTTCGGTGAATATTTTGGCGCAAAGCTCTCGTACGAAAGCTTCGGTATGTTCATAGGCATGCAGCACGCCAAGCTTGATCATCTCTGCGTATTGAGGATGTTTCTGCCGGTATTCGGGCAGGTAGAGACGGACATACTTGTCGTAGCGCCTGGTCGGCAGGAGTGTGTTTTCCAGCAGGAAGGTTTTCCCCGAGCCTTGAAGCCCGGCAACCACCAGGATTTTCGGCGTTTCCTCGGCCGTGATACCGCGGAACAGCGTGGTTTTGATGGCATTGAACGCGGCGCTGACTTGTTCAGTGGTGTAGGTGTAGTTCGGTGCGGAGGACATGCCTTGATTTCCTTATCAAAGAGCCGGCTGAAATTGATTGGCTGCCCTTTGAATAAAGCGCTGTTTCACCGCTTGTTCAAATACGTGTGTCTTTCAAGATATGTACCTGTTTTAAAAGGTAAATAATCCTACGCACCAGAAGCCAAATGCGCCTGTTCGACCGACCACCAACGCGGCAGCAAGTGCTTGACCTTGCTGTCGCCGAACCGGTCATCGATCAACATCACCACCCCTTGATCCTGCTGAGTGCGGATCACCCTTCCTGCCGCCTGCACGACTTTCTGTACGCCGGGATACAAGTAGGTGTAGTCATAACCGGAGCCGAAAATCGCCGCCATTCGATGCTTCATCTGTTCGTTGACCGGATTGAGTTGCGCCAGCCCCAGGGTGGCAATGAATGCACCGATCAGGCGTGCGCCGGGCAAGTCGATGCCTTCACCGAACGCTCCGCCGAGCACCGCAAAACCTATGCCCTGGCTGTGCGTGGTGAACTGGTCGAGAAAGGCCTGACGCTGCCCTTCCGCCATGCCTCTGGACTGCGACCACAAACTGATCTGCGGATGTCGTTCGGCCAGTAACTGCGCCACTTGCTGCAAATAATCGAAGCTGCTGAAAAATGCCAGGTAGTTGCCGGGGCGTTGGCTGAATTGGCGGGCGATGAGTTCGACAATCGGTTCGAGGGACGCCTGGCGATGGACGAATCGGGTCGATATCTGGCTGACGATGTGCACTTTCAACTGATCTGCATGGAACGGCGATTCGACATCAATCCACACTGTATCCGGCGGCGTACCCAGCAGGTCCGCGTAATAATGCCGAGGGCTCAGCGTCGCCGAAAACAGCACGGTGCTGCGCGCAGCCTTCAGGCGTGGACGGATGAAACCGGCCGGCACCACGTTGCGCAGGCACAGTTGCGACAGGTTTTGTTTGCGTTCGAGGTCGCGCTTGCTGATGTCGAACAGGAACTGTTCATCGAAGAGTTCGGCCACCCGGCAAAACTGCAGCATGTCGAAGTAAAAACTCTGTAGGGCGCTGTCCAGGCCTTGGGGATGATCGTTGAGATAATCGCCGATGCTCGCGCTGCATGACGACAGCGCCTGGAGAAGTTTTTCCGGTGCCTTGTCGTAGGCCTGATACGGCGCCAATTGCAGATTATGCAGGGCATTCCACTCACGATTGACCCGCTGCAACGGTTTTTTCAGGGCGTCCGGTGCGGTTTTTCGTACCCCGCTGAGGGTCGACTGATCGAGCGTGGCGCTGTACATCTGCCGGCCGCGTTCCACCAGGTTGTGCGCCTCATCCACCAACACCGCGACTTTCCAGTTATTGGCCTGAGACAAGCCGAACAGCAACGCACTGAAATCGAAATAGTAGTTGTAGTCGGCGACCACCACATCGGCCCAGCGGGCCATTTCCTGGCTCAGGTAATACGGACAGACCTCATGCGCCAATGCCACTCGGCGCAAGGCGTCCTGATTCAGCAGGCTGAGTTCGCTGGCGGCCTGGCGGGCGGCCGGCAAACGGTCGTAAAAGCCCTGGGCCAACGGGCAGGATTCACCGTGACAGGCTTTGTCCGGGTGTTCGCAGGCCTTGTCCCGGGCGATCATCTCCAGCACCCGCAGCGGCGGCGCATCGGCGCTCTCCAGGATGACTTGCGCGGCATCCAGCGCCAGTTTGCGCCCCGGCGTTTTCGCCGTCAGAAAGAACACTTTGTCCAACTGCTGCGGCGCCAGGGCCTTGAGCATCGGAAACAGCGTGCCCACGGTCTTGCCGATGCCGGTTGGCGCCTGAGCCATCAGGCAACGACCGGTGCTGACCGCCTTGAACACCGATTCCGCCAGGTGCCGTTGCCCCGGACGAAAGTCGGCATGGGGAAACGCCAATTGCTGCGCCGCGTGATTGCGTGCTTCGCGATGGGCCATCTCCTGCTCGGCCCACAGCAGGAACAGCCCGCAATGATGCTCGAAGAACGACTGCAGCTCTCCGGCGCTGAAGACCTCGACCAGGCAGGTTTCCTTTTCGCTGACAATGTCGAAGTACACCAGCGCCAGATTGATCTGCGCCAGTTCCAGCTTCTGGCACATCAGCCATCCGTAGACCTTCGCTTGTGCCCAGTGCAATTGCCGGTGGTTGGCCGGTTGCTTGCTCAGGTCGCCGCGATAGGTTTTGACTTCTTCCAGGCAGTTTTGCGCCGGGTCGTAGCCGTCCGCCCTGCCCTTGACCTTCAAGGTTTTATACAGGCCTTCGAGGGCGACTTCGCTTTGATAGCCCTCGCTTCGGCGCGAGGCGACAGTGCGGTGCCCGACGATGCCTTCCAGCGCGGTTGGCGACGGCGTGAAACGCAGGTCGAGGTCGCCGACCTTGGCGGTGAATTCACACAGCGCCCGCACCGCAATGCTGTAACTCAAGCGCTCTGCTCCGCCCATTGCACGTAGCAGACGGCGATTGGCATCTGGTGTTCGTGACAGAACTCCAGCCAGCGCAACTGGTTGTCTTGCAGGCGATCGCCGGGGCCTTTGACTTCGATCATGCGGTAGGTCTTGTGCTGCGGCCAGAACTGGATCAGGTCGGGCATCCCGGCCCGGTTGGCCTTGATGTCCAGCAACAGGCGATTGAACCAGTGCTTGAGGTGTTCGGCGGGCAGGCAGTCGAGCGCCTGATCCAGCAGTTCTTCGCTCAGCGCGCCCCAGAATACAAAGGGTGACTGCACGCCCCACTTGGCGACGTAACGCTCACGGATGGTCTGGCTATAACGCCCGTCATCGAGTTCGGCGAGACAGGCCTGAAACACCTCCGCCCGACGTGCATGGAAGTCTTCGTTGAGCAGGTCCACCGGCCCGCGCTGGAACGGGTGGAAAAACGCCCCCGGCAACGGCGCAAAGATCGCCGGCCAGCACAACAGGCCGAACAGCGAGTTGATCAGACTGTTTTCGACGTAATGCACCGGTGCCGAATCCTCCGCCAGGTGCGCCTGAACATGAAATTCGACCGACAGCGCCGGATCGGTCCTGGGCAAGTGCAGGTCCAGGCGCAGCATTTCCCGGGGAGATGGCCGCTTCATTGCCGGGCCGCCCAGTTTGCGCCGCAACCTGGGCAACACACGCAGCACATGCTGATGCTCGGTGGCGCTTTCCGGCGATTGCTCCGCGTGCGTGGCCAGATGCAGGGCCAACTGATATTCACCACAGCGTTCGAGCACACGGATAAGACGCACCCGAGCGCCGGGATAAGCGCAATCGCGATAAATCGACAGCGCCGTGGAGAAATCCGTCATGCGTTCACAATGCTGACCAATCTGGAACAGCAACTTGCCCCGGCGTCGTTGCAGCCAAGGGTTGTCGAGTAGCACCTCGTTGATCTGCTCGATAATGTCCGCCACCTCTTCACCGGCCTCGAAACGTTGCTGGCAGTGGTGCAGGAACAGGCAGGCGTCCACGTCTTCACGGCTGCGCAGCCCCCGGGATTCGGCGCAGAATTCGACTTTCTCGTAGGTAAAGATGCCGAGATCGGCCAGCACGAACTCTGACCAGTCCTGATAAAGGTTGCCGAAGAACATCAGCCGCAAGCGGTCGCACAGGTCCATGATGGTCAGCGTGAACAGCCGGTCGTTCAGTTGCGGGCACCATTGCGCGAAGCTCTGCGACTCGCAGAACTGCTCGCTCAGGGTCGCCAGCCATTCGGTCTTCTTGCCTTTGGGTTGATCGATGGCGGCACCGAAGCAGTGAAGAATCTCGGCCTTGAGCAGAACGTCGAACAGTTCCTCGATCTGTAGCGGCGATTGCGCAGAGATCCAGCCTGCCGCCAGCAATGGCTCGGCAGCACTGGCAATGTCGCCAATCTCGACGTAACTCAATTTGCCGGCCCTGAAATGCAGGCCCTTGCGCATCACCATCCTGACCAGCAGCGCCCGGGACTCGCGGGGTTGCCGACGAAAATCGCGGATGAAGGCTTGCTCCTCGTCGCTCAGCACGTCGGCATAACGATGCTCAAGCCAATCAAGCACTTGCATGAAGTTGTTCAAGTAATAGAACGGGTCGTCGAGAGGATTTTCAGTCACAGGAAAAAAGGGCCATGGCGAGCGAGTACTGGTTATGCGTACAGATACCAGTTACAGCGCGTTCGGTGCAAACGGAAAAGGATAAGCGGCGGCGCTATTTGGCTATTTTCAGGTGGCCATCGAACTTTCTGCCGTTCCACGGCACCAACCGGCATAGCGGCTTTTTTCACGCATTTGAGAGGTGGGTATGAATATCAAGACTCTGGGTTTGCCTTTGGCAGCGGCAGCCTTCCTGGCACTGGCCGGTTGCTCCACGCCAACGGTGGTGACGCTGCAGAACGGCACCCAGTATTTGACCGAGGACATGCCGAAAACCAAGACCAAGGACGGGTTTTACGAGTTTGAGGATATTTCCGGCGCGAAGGTGAAGGTCAATGCCAAAGATGTGGCCACGGTCCGCGAGGAAGACTGAGAACCGCGTTATCGTTCTTCGCGGGCAGCCTCGCTCCTACAGGGTTGTGCGATGTGAGGCTGGCCCGCGAAGAGACCGAGAATCTACGGCATCCACGGCGTACTGTTATCGCAGGAGATGAACTTCCCTCCCCGCCTCCTCAGTTCTTCATGAATCTTCTGGCAGCGCTCGTAATCCTGCTGCATCGCGTGGTCGATGCTGATGTTGCCTGTCATCTCCGGCTGCTTTTCCCCCGAGCGAAACGTCACAAAAGGCTCTTCCGGCTGGAGCTGGAAACGGCTTTTTTCTACCAGCGGGTCGGCGGGTTCCGACGGTGCCGGTGTCGGCAGTTGATCTGGCGTCATGCCATAGCGGCTCAAAATCGAGCTATGAGGCAACTCCGCGGCGGCACTTCCTGATAACAGGGCCAGCGCCAGACCGATGAGGTGCTTCTTGCTGTTACTCACGTTGCGTAATCTCCTGATCCAGTACTCAATCCTGTTGTTGCAAGGTATTGGAGTCCGCAGGTGACTGTCGGGTCACGTGCTCAGGCAGGTTTACCGCGTTATCGTTCTTCGCGGGCAAGCCTCGCTCCTACAGGGTTGTGCGATTCCTTGTAGGAGCGAGGCTTGACCGCGAAGAGGCCCTTACCGGCGCCACATCACCCTCAGGCGATTACGATCCCGGCGCCAGACAAACTGTCCAGCCCAACTCCCACCAACGTCACCGAATCCCCGCCAAACGTCAGCACCGTATCCTGCCCCACCGTCGTGGCATGAGCCCGATAGTCATCATTCGGCGCGACCCCCTGAACCCCGAGGAATACCAGCTTGTCGTTTGCCTGATACCCCACCACCCGGTCCTGACCGAACGCACCGCTGAACAGGAACGTATCAATCCCGCCCCCCGATTCCATCAGGTCATTCCCCGCCCCGCCCACAAACACATCGTTGCCCTGGCCGCCGATCAAATGATCGTTGCCGTCCAGACCGAACAACCAATCGCCCGTCGCATGCGCCTTGAGCGTATCGGCCCCCGTGCCGCCCTTCACCGATGACGCGTATGACGTCAGGTTGTTGCCGACGGCAAGTCCATTGGCCGTCACGCTGTGCGTCACATCATCCTTGAACAGCCCCCACAAGAACCCCGGTTCCTTGGTGACAATACTGCCGATGTCCCGGGTGATGCTGATACCGCCATTGGCGTCACGAACATAGAGGGTGCCGGCGCCGTCATTGGCAAAGTCGACATTCTTCACCGACTGCTGCAAGTCCAGCACGTTGTTGCCATTGCCTCCCAGCAGGATGTTGTAGCCGCCGCCGTCACGGAAGGTGTCGTTACCGTCACGCCCCTCCAGGTAGTCGTTACCTTTGCCACCCTGAATCAGGTCGTTGCCGTCGCTGCCGATGATGAAGGTACTGCCCTTGTGGGTTTCGGCGTTGCGATTGAGGTCCTGAACCCAGGTATTGGCGCGTGCCGGGTCCGAGAGATTGGCGACGACGATCGTCGAGTCCTTGCTGGTGAGGTCGTAGAACTTCGATTCGATCACCCGGTTCATGCCGTCGCCATAGGCGGTCGGCAAGTGCGAGATCCAGGTCGGGATGTTGAGGATGGAGAACGGCAGCACATTCCATGCGGTCGAGGCGTAGTGATCGTTGAAGCTGACGATGTTATCGGTCGCCGAGGCCTTGGCGGCATCGTGCACACCCACCGACGACAGGTTGAAGGATGAACCGTCGAGTGCCCGAAACACCGGGTCGTTTTCATAGCCGACATTGAGCACTTTGTCGGTGCTGCTCTGGGTCGGGGACGCGTAGGCGATGTAGTTGGAATCCTGGTAGAACCCGGACCACTTCTCCGCGCTCAAGTCCGCCAGGCTGTTGACCGCCAGCCCGCCGAGGCTGTGGCCGCTGACCAGCACGTTTTTGCCCGACAGGCCATTGGCCTGGGCAAATGCCATGACGTCGCCGAGCAGATTGCCGAAGGCTTCGCCCACATAGTTTTTCGCATAATCCTTGGGGCCTAGCGCCGCCAGCAGATCGTTGATCACATCGCCGATGGAATCGCCGATCAAGATTTCCCGCGGGCCGCTGGTGCCGCGAAAGGCGATGCCGATTTCGCTGAGATGGCCTTGAGCATCGTACTTGCCGAGGATTTCGACCTGCGCGCTGGTGTACCCGGCCTTCTCGCCGAAGAACGTTCCGCGGGCGTCGACCTTGCCGTCATAACCCAGTTGCGAGGCCGTGATGGGCGTCCAGCCGGCTTTTTGCACGGCCTCCAGGGCGGCTTTTTCCGAATCGGGGTTCCAGGGAATGCCGGGGATCACGCCTTGAGAATCGGTGCCGCCCAGCAGCGCGGTAACCAAAGTCGCCGGCAAGCCCAGGCCGAAGCCGTTGTGCTGGTAGCCGGTGGCAAAGCCATTGTCGAGGTTGTGATAGGAATACAGCGTGATCGCCATCGCGTCGGTGAATAACGCTTTGGAATCGGCTGTGCCGAAGTTTTTGTAGTCATACACACCCATTGGTATTGCCTCTCTTTTGTTGGAATTGTCAGAGATAGCTCACAACCAGGACGCCTCATTCACGAGGCGCCCCAGAGCATTTAGTGCATGCAGCCTTTACGCAAACGTGATGCCTGACGCCGACAGGCTGTCCAGTCCTACTCCCACCAGGGTGACGGCAAAATCGCCCACTTTCAGCACCGTGTCATGGCCCGACTGCGAAGCGTGTTGCTTGTAGTCATAACCCTGCCCCGCGCCCTGAACGCCGAGGAACACCAGCTTGTCGTTGCCCTGGTAGCCATTGATCGCGTCGACACCGAAGGCGCCGCTGAACAGGAAAGTGTTGTGGCCTCCCGAGGCCTGCATCAGGTCGTTGCCAGCGCCACCGACGAAGGTCACCTGGCTTTTGTCGCTGCGCAGCAGGTCGTCGCCGGCATGACCGAACAACCAATCGCCGTCGACGCTGGCCGCCAGTGTGTTGCCGTAGGCGTCACCGTTGAGCGAGTGGTTGTAGTGGGTCAATTCACTGCCGTTGAGCAAGCCATTGGCGGTGACGCTGTAAGTCACCTCCTTGCTGCCCCACCATGAACCCGACTCCTTGCTCACCAGCGAACCGATGTCGCGGGTCATGCTGATGCCACCATAGGCATCGCGCACGTACAGGGTGCCGTCGCCGTCGTTGGCAAAACTGAAGTTCTGCAACGGCTTCTGCAATTCGAAGGTGTTGCTGCCCTTGCCGCCCAGCAGAAGGTTGTAGCCGCCGTCGTCGCGCAAGCGATCGTTACCGTCGCGGCCTTCGATGAAGTCATTGCCGGCACCGCCCTTGAGCAAATCGTCGCTGTCGGTGCCGATGATGAAGGTGCTGCCGGTGTGGGGTTCGCCGCTGCGTCCGAGGTCCTCGACCCAGGTGGTACCCCGAGACGACTCCGCCAGGTTGGAGACGATCAGCGTTGAGTCCTTGTCGGTGAGGTCGTAGAACCGCGAGTCGATCACCCGGTTCAAACCGTCGGCATAGCCCAACGAGCCATGGGCTGACCAGTTCAGCGGATTAAGGATGCTGAATGGCACCAGGTTCTGCGCGGTGGACGCGTACTGGTCGTTGAAGTTGACGATGTTGTTGGTCGCCGAATCCTGATGACCGTCGTGCTTGCCCAAGGACCCACTGCTGAACGTGGTGCCGTCGAGCACCCGGAACACCGGGTCGTTCTCGTAGCCGATGTTCAACACGTTGTTGCCTGTAGCGCTCTGGGTCGGTGAGGCGAACGCGATGTAATTGGCGTCCTTGTAGAAACCGCCCCAGTTGTTGCCGCTCAACTCGGCGAGGCTGTTGACCCCCAACCCGCCGAGGCTATGGCCGCTGACCATGACGTCCCTGGCGCTCAGGCCATGGGCGATGGAAAACGCGGCAACGTCCTTGAGCAAGTTGTCAAAGGCGTTTTTTGCGTAATTCGTCGCATAATCCACCGGGCCGACGGCGGCCAGCAGGTTGTTCTTCATGTCGCCGAAGGTGTCGCTGTACCCCAGGCCTCCGGTGCCCCGGAAGGCAATGCCGATACCGATCAGCTTGCCCGCCGTGTCGTACTTGCCGAGCACTTCGGCTTCGGCGCTGGTGAAGCCGTCCTTCTCACCATAGAAAGTGCCCTGAGCACCGACCTTGCCTTGATAACCCAGCTGCTTGGCGCCAATCGGCGCCCACGCGGTGGCCGGCAGTGGCTGACCGGTTGGCGTGTACGCATACAGCGTCAGGGCGATGGCGTCGCTGTACAGCGCCTTGCCGTCAGCATTTTTGTAATCAAACAGTCCCATGTTGTTTGCTTCCTTTGCGTTAAATCAGAACTGCCAGTCGAGTGTCAGACCTACACCGTGGTCTTTTTCGTTGGAGCCCAGCAGTCCGTTGTAATCCAGGCTCACACGCACATCCTTGGCCACCGCCAGACCGGCGCGCGCACCAATGACGGCGGCGTTACGATCCAGGGACACGCTCTGCACGCTGAACCCGGTGTTGCCGTTGGCGAAGGCCAGGTGGTCTTCGGAACGGGTGCTGCTCAGGTTGTGCTGCCAGCCCAGGGTGCCGGACAGTTCCAGTTGCTGTTTGTCCGACAGGGCAATGGCTTTGCTCGCCCGCACACCGAGGGTCGAGAGCACGGCGTCGCGGTTGTCTTCGCCCCCCTTGAGTGCGGCGGCATCGCCTTTCTCGGTGAAGCTGTCGCGGTTGAGGTGCACGTAAGCCAGGTTGGCAAACGGTTCCAGGGCCAGCGGTTGCAGGTCCAGGCGATACGCTGCTTCGGTAAACAGCTGGGCGGTGGTCGCATCGCGTTTGGATTTCTGTTTGCCGCTGACGTCACCGAATTGCAGGTCACGTTTCACATCGATGCGATGCCAGCTATAAGCGCCGCCGACACTCAAGCGCAGTGCATCGATTTCATGGCCCAGGTAGGCGCCCAAGTGGTAGCTGTCGACCGAGGCCGACGAATGCGTGCCATCGCCCATGCTCAACGAGCTGTCGCTATACCCGGTGACGAAACCGAGCCGCGTATCTTCAGTGATGAGACCGTCGACACCGGCCAGCAAGCCGCCGATGGAGCTGGTGGAACTGGCGTTGTCATGCCCGCCGTCGCTCTTGCCCCAGGCGCCGAGGACTTTGACCCAGGCATTGCTGCGGTCATCGGTGGGTGCCGCGGCATCGAACAGATCACGCTCACGCAGGCGTTCGCCGACGGCATCACGCAGGTAACGGCTGTCGTTGATCAGCAACGTGCCGATCGCCGGATGAATCTCACCGGACAGTTGCTGGAAGGCTTGTTGCGCGACGGCAGCGGTTGGCGACAGCAACAGGGTTTCATAGAGCGGATTGCCCGCGCCCAGTTGCTCGGCAGCGGCAGCCACGGCACGTTGGTTCGGGGTCTGGCCGACGCTGGCGAAGGACGCGGCGTTGCGCTCTACCGCCAGTTGGATGCCAGTTGCCGAGTAGTCGAGCGCGCCGCCGATGAACAGGTAGTTCGGCAGGACTGCGCCAAACCGCCCTTCGATGCCGCCAGCTGCTTGCAGGATGTTGTATTGATTGCCAAGCAGCGATTGCACGTCGCTGGTGGTCAGCAAGGTCGGGCTGTTTTCCAGGGACAGGCTGACAGTCGCGCCTTCGATCACTGCTTTACCGCCCGCGATGATCTGGTCGCTGCTGGTCGGTGACAATTCCACGGCGTAAGTCGAGCCCGGCTCGAACGTCACGTCACCCGCGACCTGCAAGGTGCCGATGGAATTGCCGGGGGCCACGGTGCCGCCGCTTTTCGCGGTCAATGCGCCGATGCGGCCGTTACCGCCGAGGATCCCACTGTCGTTGACGGTGACCGCCGAGAGCAGCGAGCCGTTGATCGCCAATCGACCCTGATTGACCAGCGTCGGGCCGGCGTAAGTGTTGGCGCCGGTCAGCACCAGCGTGCCGATGCCCTGCTTGGTCAGGCCGCCGTGGCCGGAAATGTCGTTGCGCCAGACGTCCCGGCCACACTGCACGTCATTACAGACGCGCTCGGTCGGTTTGCCCGCATCGATAATCGCGCCGATGCCGGGCAAGTCCGCGACAAACTGGCTGGAGCCGTAGGCGCCCTGGATGCGGAACTCCTCGGGTATGTCTTGCTCGGTGACCAACATCGCCGGGCCATCGATGCCTTTGCGCAGGTTGATCATGCCCCAACCATACAGCGCGTCGACACCCGGTGCGCCCATGTCGGTGGCCGTGGTGCGCAGCACGCTGGCGACCTGGGCGCCAGTCATGTACGGGAAGCGTTCCATCAGCACCGCCACCGCGCCCGCGACGTGCGGCGCCGCCATGGAGGTGCCGTTTTTGTTGGCGTAGCCGATGGTCATGTTATCGGCATTGGTGCCCCCGATGACTGCGCTGAAGATCTTGCTGCCCGGTGCCGACACGCAGAAACTCGCGGTGTAGCCGCAACGCGACGAGAAGGTGCTGATGTTGTAGAGGTCCGGGCTGTTGAGGTCCGGGTTCTTCTGCAAGGCCGCGACGGTCATCCAGTTCGGTGCGATTTCGGGGACGAAATAACCGAGGCCGGCAATGGCGTCCGGGTTGTTGAGGTTGTAGTCGTTGCCGGCGGCGAAGATCGTCACGATGCCGCTGCGAGCGGCCGCGATCGCACCGTCATAGGCACCGCCCTGGCGCGTGCCGAGGATGGGCTGGATCTGATTGAATTGCAGTTGCGCGTCCTGCACGGTGAAGTGCGGATACGCCGGGTCGCGGCCGCCCAGGTCGAAGCGATCGGTGATGCCGATGCCCCAACTGTTGTTGATGATCCGCGCCCCGCTGGCGATCAATGCATCCCAACCGGCCTTGTACACTGCGCCGTCGTTGCCGAGGATGATCCCGTCTTCGGGGCCCGGGTCGCCGTTGTCGGCACTGATGATTTGCGCGTTGTACGCCACGCCGTGCATTGGATTGCCGTCACGGCTGCCCGCGGCGATCCCGCCGACGTGAGTGCCGTGGGAGCCGAGCTTGCCGTCGTAGCCGACCGAGGGCGAACCGTCATACACAAACGCATCGCCGGCTTTGACCGGGATGTACGGGTCGGTGTATTCGCGGATGCCGCGGGTGACCAGAGTGACGACCTTGTTGGCACCGGAAAACTCCGGATGCTGGGCGTAAACCGGTTGATCGAAGATCCCCAGTTTCACGCCTTTGCCGCTGTAACCGGCGGCGTAGGCATCCTGGGCATTGATGCCGCCCAGGCCCCAGTCAGCGTTGAACTCAGCGCTACGCCAACTGTTGGGATCGCCTGCTTTGCCGCTTTCCACGTAGGGCACCGCTTGTGCGGTGCCTACTGAAGCCAGCGCACAAAGCAGGGCTCGGTTGAGTGCTTTCATGGCGAATAAGTTGTTGTTCTTAACTTTCATACAGCGACCATCCTTAGTTGTCTTGCCAAAATCCCTGTGGCGAGGGGGCTTGTCGGAACGCCGCATCGTCCCGTTCGGCTGCGCAGCAGTCGCGAACCCGGCTGATGCGTTTTGTCTGCCAAATCACCGCTGCCTGTTTTGGGGCGGCTTCGCCACCCAGCGGGAGCAAGCTCCCTCGCCACATTTAATGTTTGCCACGTTTTTTGTTCGTGTTTTTAAAACTGCCAATTGAGGCTCAGCCCTACGCCATGGCTCTTCTCGCGGCTGGCCAGTTGGCCGGTGTAATCGAGGTTCACGCGAATGCCCCGGCTCAGGGCCAGGCTGGCATGCGCGCCTACCAGCGCCGCGTCACGCACCATTGGCGCCCCTTCCACCGAGAACGCCGTGCTGCCGCTGGCAAATGCCAGATGTTCTTCAGCATCGGTATTACTCAGGTTGTGCTGCCAGCCGAGACTGCCGCTCAGGTCTAGTTGCTGCTGGCCGGACAGGTTCACCGTTTTCAATGCGCGCACGCCCAAGGTGCTGAGCACCGCATCCCGCGTGTCGGCGGTGCTTTTCAGTGCGGCGCCATCACCTTTCTCGGTGAAACCCTCGGTGTCGAGGTGCACGTAGGCCAGGTTGGCAAAGGGTTCGAGCGCGAGCGGTTGCAGATTCAGGCGATACGCCGCTTCACCGAACACTTGAGTGGTGCCGGCATCGACCTTGGCTTTCTGCTTCGCGCTGACGTCGCCGTATTGCAGGTCACGTTTGACGTCGGCACGATGCCAGCTGTAGGCACCGCCGGCACTCAGACGCCAGGCGCCCAGTTCGCGGCCGGCGTAAGCACCCAAGTGATAGCTGTCGACCTTGGCCGATGAATGCGTGCCCGAGCCCATGCTCACCGAACTGTCGCTGTAACCCGTGACCAGGCCGATCCGGGTTTGCTCGTCAACCGCGCCATCGACACCGGCAAGCAAGCCGCCGATCGAGGTGGTGTAACCGGCGGTGTCATGGCGGTCATCGGTCTTGCCCCAGGCCCCAAGCGCCTTGATCCAGCCATTGCTTTGCGCGCCTTTGGCGTCAACCAGTCGCTCACCGATTGCATCGCGCAGGTATCGACTGTCGTTGATCAGCACCGAACCCAACGCCGGGTAGATTTCCCCCGACAACTGCTGGAACGCTTGCTGTGCGGACGTCGCGGTGGGCGACAGCAACAGGCTTTCGTACACCGCATTCCCCGCCCCAAGCCCTTCCACCGCGGAAGCGACGGCGCGTTGGTTCGGCGTCTGGCCGACGCTGGCGAACGTC
Organism: Pseudomonas sp. PS02303; assembly: GCF_029959925.1. Taxonomy (NCBI): domain Bacteria; kingdom Pseudomonadati; phylum Pseudomonadota; class Gammaproteobacteria; order Pseudomonadales; family Pseudomonadaceae; genus Pseudomonas; species Pseudomonas sp. PS02303. The sequence goes on along the minus strand of NZ_JASCOM010000008.1, from coordinate 61,405 downwards.
GTGTCGTTACGCTCCACGCTCAGTTGAATACCGGTGGCGGCGTAATCGAGGCTGCCGCCGATGAACAGATAGTTGGGCAACACCGCACCGAACTGACCTTGAATGCCGCCGGCCGCTTGCAGGATGTTGTATTGCTGACCGAGCAGGCTTTGCACTTGTTGAGTGCTGAGCAAGGTCGGGTTGTTTTCCAGTGACAGACTGACCGTCGCACCGCTGACCGTGGCCGTGCCGCTCGCAACGATCCGGTCGCTGTCGGTCGGCGACAGCTCCACCGCGTAAGTCGAGCCGGGTGCAAACGTGACGTCGCCGGCGACCTGCAAGGTGCCAATGGAATTGCCCGGCGCGACGGTAGCGCCGCGGTTGGCCGTCAGATCCCCGACTCGACCTGAACCGCCCAGCGTGCCGCCTTCATTGACGGTCACGCTGGATGCCAACGAACCGTTGACCGACAGCAGGCCGCCATTGACCGTGGTTGGCCCGCGATAGCTATTGTCACCGGTCAGCATCAAGCGTCCGGCTCCTGACTTGATCAGGCTGCCTTCGTAGACCCGATTGGTGGCGGCAAGATCGCGGGCCATGCCGACGGCGTAATCCGTCTGATCCTGCTGACTGGCACCGGCCGGTACGCCATTCTCCCAGCCCTTGGTCCTCAACGTCTGTTGCCAGGCACTGCGTTCGGCCGCGTCTTCACTCTGCCGCTGGATCAGCGCGTTGTCCGAGATGTCGTTGCTCCAGACATCGCTCTGCCCTGCCCCCAGATTGGCGTCGAAGCGCCCGAGCAATTGCCCCGGCCCGCGCATCGCCCGTTCGAGGTTGGCCACGCCCCAGCCGACGCGGGTATTGGGCGCCTGGGTGACGGAACCGTCGAGTTGGGTGGCGGTGGTCAACAGGGTTTCCAGCGCCTGCTGGTTGGTCATGTACGGATAGCGTTCCATCACCAGCGCCAGCGCGCCGGTGGCATGCGGCGCGGACATGGACGTGCCGGACTTGATCGCATAACCGGCGTCGGGGATGGTGCTGTCGATCTTCGCGCCGGGGGTGGTGATGCACCAATACTTGGCGATTCCGCACTGGTTGTACTTTTGCTGGTTATTTTGATCCAGCCCCGACACCGCCAGCCAGTGGCCTTCCAGGTCCGGCTGGAAGTACGGCAAGGCCGAACGCACGCTGGCATTGGGGTAACCGCTGTTGCCGGCGCTGAACACATTGATCACACCGCGACGGGAAACGTCAGCCGCCGCATCGAGCCAGGTGCCTTTGTTCCAGTGCTGGGCGTAGGCGGCGTGCAGATCGTCGAGGGTGCGATAGCTGACGTCCGGTGGCTGGCTGCCCCAACTGTTATTGATCGCCCGCACACCGGCGTCGGCCAAGGCGTTATAGACCGCTTTGAAGTAGCGCGGATCCGGATTGGGGCCGAACAGAAAACTGTCGTTCTTGTTGGTATTGCCGACGTAGACCTGCGCGTTGTACGCCACACCGTGCATGCCGGTGCCATCGCGGGAGGCGCCAATGGTGCCGGCGACGTGGGTGCCGTGGGAGTCGTTGTTGGCGTTGAGAGTGCCGTCGACATTGAACAGTGAGCCGTCGACGTAGCTGCCGCTGGCCAGCACCGCGTGGTAACGGTCGGTGGCGAATTCGGGATGGGCTGCATCGAAGCCTGAATCGAGTTCGCCGATTTTCACACCCTTGCCGGTGATGCCAGCGGCGTAGGCCTGGTCGGCCTGCATGCGGGTCAGTCCCCAGTCCCGCTGAAATTCCACCGAGCGCCAACTGGCCGCATCGCCCAGGGTGCCGTTTTCCTGATAAAGCGCCTGGGCCGAGCCTGGCGCTACTGAAATCCAGAGCAATAACGTGCCGACCGACATCGGCTTGATCTGTACGTCCATGTCAACTTCTCGCTTTTTTGGCGTTTTTAGAATTCTGGTTGCCCACTAAGGGCTGCAACGCAACAGGTCAAATCATCGAGATCTCGGGCCTTGACCGAATGCCTCGTCCACCTTGGCCAGATCCTGCTCATTCAAGGTCCCGGCGTAGTAATGCAACTTGGTCCAGGCCATCAGGTAGTCGTACCTTGCCTGAGCCAAATCCCGGCGGGTGGTAAATAGTTGTTGTTCGGCATTCAACGCATCCAGGTTCACCCGCTCACCGCCCAGGATGCTTTGCTTGGTCGAAACCACCAGCGCTTCCGCCGATTTCAGGGCTTTCTGATAAGCGCGCAACTTGTTCACCCCCGACAGGCAGGCACTGAATTGCCGACGCAGCTCGATCAGGGTTTCCCGGGTCTTGCCGTCCAGTTCGTACTCGGCCTGTTCCATGGTGCGGCTGGCCTGACGGGTCGACGCCGACACCCCGCCGCCGGCGTACAACGGCACGCTGACTTCAATGCCGATGGTGTTGGTGTCGTAACGCTGGTTGTAGGTATTGCCGCTTTCCGATTCGTTCTGGCGCACCGAAGCGTAGGCACTGACTTTCGGCAGGTGTCCGGCGCGGTTGCGTTCGACTTCATACCGCGCGACTTCCACCGCCTGACGCTGGGAGGCCAGGTTCGGGTTGTTGGCCACGGCCATCTCGTGCCAGGTGTCGTAGTTGGCCGGCAGCAGGCTGAAGGTCTGGAAGTTCTGGTCCAGCGGCGCCAGATCGGTGATGTCGACGGCCGGCACGCCAATCAGCGCGCCCAGTTCGCGCAAGGACGCGTCCTGCTCGTTGCGTGCCTCGATTTCCTCGGCGGTCGCCAGTTCGTAGCGAGACTCGGCCTCAAGAATATCGGTGCGCGTGCCCTCGCCCTGGCGGAACATCTGCTCGTTCTGCTGGAACTGCTGTTCGAAGGCCTTCTTCTTCGCCAGCGCGATGTCGATCTGATCCTGGGCGAACAGCGCATTGGTGTAGTTTTCCAGCACACGAACCAGCAATTCCTGGCTCTTGCCGCGGAAGGCTTCGTCGGCAAACAGCGACTGCGCCACGCCTTTGCGATACCCCGCGTAGGCTTCGTAGTCGAGCAACGGCTGTTGCAGGGTCAGGTTCGAGCCGTAGCTGCCGTAGTTGCGGTCCTCGGTGAAGTCCGGCCGACCTTCATTGATTTGGGTGACCTTGGAGGTGTTGCGCCCCTTGTTGTAGGTGTAACCGAGCCTGGGCAACAACCCGGCCCGGCCTATGATGCGGTTTTCAAGGCCGGCATCGCGTTCCTTCATGGCGCCAAGGAACACCGGGTCATTGCGCAACGCTTGCTCGTAGATATCGAACGGCCCCATGGCGGCCATCGCACCGTTGCACGTCAGCAACGCCAGGGTGGCTGCGAGCATTGAAAGCTTATTCATACAGCCGAACATCCTTATTCCTCGGTCAACGCGGAGCCTGCCCGGTCGAGCAGCGGTTTAAACAGATAGTTGAGGAGTGAACGCTCACCGGTCCGCACGAACATTTCCGCCGGCATGCCGGGCTTGATCACCAGTCCGTTGAGTTTTTCCATGGCTTGATCGCTGACGCTGCTGCGTAGCACGTAGTACGGCGCGCCGGTTTTCTCGTCGACCATCTGGTCGGCGGAAATCAGGCTGACTTCGCCGGGTACGCGCGGTGTACGGCTCTGGTTGAACGCGGTGAACAAAATGTCCACCGGCAAGTGGGTGCCGACCTTGTCGATCAGGTTGATCGGCAAGTGCCCTTCCACCTCCAGGCGGGTGCCTTGCGGCACGATCTCCAGCAAGGTGTCGCCCTGGCGGACCACCGCACCTTCGGTGTGCACCCCAAGATTGACCGCGATGCCGTCGGCGGTGGCGATGATCTCGCTGTGTTGCAGATCAAACCCGGCGGAAGTCAGTTGCTCTTCCAGGGTCACGCTTTTGAGTTGCGCGTCGGCCAGTTGCGTGCGGACTTCTTTCTGGTATTCCTCGATGTGCTGTTGCAGCTTCAGGCGCGACTCGAGGATGCCCTGCTCGACCCGGCCGCTTTCGCCGCTGTTTTCCGCCAATTGCTGCTGCACCTGCGACAGCTGCCGCTGGAACTCCATCAAGCGATTGCGCGGGATGTAGCCGTTGTCTGCCAGGGGCTGAAGGTTACTCAGTTGTTGCTGCAAGGAGCTGGCCTGAGCCGTCAGATCGGCACGCGCGCGGCGCATGCCGGCCAATTGCGCGCTGGCGCCTTCGATGTTGGCGCGCAGCCCCGCCTGCTCGCGGGAAAACGCTTCGCGGCGGCTGCTGAACAATTGCCGCTGGCCTTCGAGGACCAGCGCCAGGCGTGGGTCGGGATCGTTGCTCAGTTCAGCGGGGAAATTCACCTGCTTGAGGTTGTCCCGCTCGCTCTGCCAACGCGCCAGGCTGGCCCAGGCCATGCGGTATTGCGCTTGCAGCGATTGCACATCGGCCGCGACCTGGGTCTGGTCGAGCTGGAACAGCGGTTGGCCCTGCTTTACCACCTGGCCTTCGCTCACCAGGATACGGCTGACCACGCCGTTGCTCATCGATTGCACGGCCTTGCGCTTGCCCGAGACCACGACTGTGCCTTGCACCGGGATTCCTTGGTCGAGCGGCGCGAGGCTGGCCCAGGTGAAGAAACTGCCAGCACCGACGATCGCCAGAATCCAGCCCATGCGGGAGAAGAAACGTGCATCACGCTCAGGGCGTTCGGCGATGTAATCGTGTTCCATCGTCGCTTCGTTTTCAGTGTTCATGCGAGCGCTGGTCATACACCCGAATTCCTTGTCGTAGGCTGATACTGGCGACTCATGCTGAGCCCGCCCGGTGCTTGCGCCGGTTTTTCACGTTGCTGTTCCTGGGCGCCGGAGAGTGCCTTGAGCACTTCCTGGCTGGGGCCAAAGGCCTGTAAACGACCGTCGTTGAGCACCAGCAACTTGTCAGCCTGAGCCAGCGCCGAGGAACGATGGGTCACCAGAATCACGCTCGTGCCCTGAGCCTTCATTTGCGCGATGGCGCCGGCCAGCGCCGCTTCGCCCACGGTGTCGAGGTTGGAATTGGGTTCATCGAGCACCACCAGGCTTGGCTTGCCGTACAGCGCGCGGGCCAACGCCACCCGTTGCTTCTGGCCGCCAGACAAGCCACTGCCGTCCTCGCCCAGCACCGTGTCGTAGCCCTGCGGCATGCGCAGGATCAGTTCATGGACGCCCGCCTGTTGCGCCGCTTCGACGACTTTTTGCGGATCCGCTTCGCGAAACCGGGCGATGTTTTCCGCGATGCTGCCGCTGAACAATTCGATGTCCTGGGGCAAGTAACCGATGTAGGGACCCAGATCGTCGCGGTTCCAGCGATGGATGTCCGCGCCATCAAGCCTCACCGTGCCGCCAAGGGTTGGCCAGACGCCAACCAGCACCCGGGCCAGGGTCGACTTGCCGGAGCCGGAGGCGCCGAGTACGCCCAACACTTCGCCGGCACTCAGGCTGAAATTGACCATGTGCAGGGTCGCCGCGCGTTGCCCCGGAGGGCCGGCGCTGACTTGTTCGAAGGTGATCTGCCCCTTCGGCGCTGGCAGCGCCATGGCTTCGTCACTCGGTGGAAAGGCTTGCAGCAGCGAATCAAGACGACGATAAGCGAGCTTGGCGCCGCTCCACTGTTTCCACACCGCGATCAGCTGATCGATGGGGCTCAGGACGCGGCCCATCAGAATGGAGCCGGCGATCATCATTCCGGCGGTCATATCGCCCTTGATCACCAGTAACGCGCCGAGGCCCAGGACCAGGGATTGCAGGCACAGCCGCAAGGTTTTGCTCAGGGAGCTGATGATGGCGCCGGTGTCGCTGGCCTGATTTTGCAGGCCGAGAAAACGCGAATGCACCTGGAACCAGCGCTTGCGCAACACGCCGAGCATGCCCATCGCCTGGATGGTTTCGGCATTGTGCAGATGACTGGTGGCCAGTTGGCTGGACTTCTGGGAAAACCCGGCGGCTTCGCCCAAGGGCTTTTTGGTCATTGCCTCGTTCAGACACGCGAGGCCGATGAGCACCAGCGCGCCCACGGTCGCGAACACACCGAGCCAGACGTTGAACAGGTAGATCACGAAGAGGTAGACCGGAAACCACGGCGCGTCGAAGAAGGCAAACAGCGCAGGACCGGTGACGAATTGGCGAATATGGGTCAGATCGCCAAGGGACTGACCGGCGTTGCCCTCGCCCTTGAGCAGGTTGCGCTCGAACGCGGCCTGATACACCCGCAGGTTGAAACGGCGCTCCAGCTGGCTGCCGATGCGGATGACGATGAAGCTGCGCACGATCTCGAGCAACCCGATGAAGGCGAAAAATCCGACCACCATCAACGACAACATGGCCAGGGTGGTTTCGTTTTGCGAAGACAACACGCGGTCGTAGACCTGGAGCATGTAAATCGACGGGACCAGCATCAGCACATTAATTAACGCGGTAAAACAACCGACGCTGATCAGGATGCTCTTATAGTCGCCCAGTGCCTTGAATAACGGAGCGGTGGCTGGGGCCTTCGCCATCTTCATTGATTTTTCCTGAGATGATATTCCTCGCCCTGTTTTGGCGAGGTTTCAATTAACTGCCCGCACACGGGGAGAGACATGCTTTGCCAGTCAGTGCTTACAAATGAATAACAACTTTTTATGCTTTATAAAAAAGCCTGGTTATTGATCTGTCGCTTATAACGGCAACTACGGGCTTTATATCCAACACTTGCGTCGGTCGGCACTTTGCGCTTATGGCGCAACGCGCTGGAGCGTAATGATCAGACCCGACTTCAACGTGCGTTGATAAAGCCCTTCATGCTGTCGGCTGAATAACACGATTCTTGAGCCTTCTTTGCCGGTGATTGCGATGCCGTCCGGTTCCGGGAACCATCCAACCGCAGTGTCTTGCAGCCAGGCGCCGAGGCAGTCAGCGCCCTCGCCCAAGGTCTGGTTCGCTACAAGCTCAATGACGCAAACGTTCGATGGCTTGTCCTGCAACGCCTGAGACTCAGGCGAATCCGCTTTAGCCGTCAGGGTGGCCTGCCATTTCCCGGCGAGTTCCGAGGGGTCCGCTAATTTCAGGCTGCTTGCCATGGCTACATCTCCAAGAAACATCATCAGCGTCGCCAACAGCCACGCGGTCGTTCTGTAGGTAAACGCGTTATGGGTCATAGGACTTTCAACTCCAACGTGTAGCCTTACGCACAGTGCACATCGATGCAAGGACAGAGCGCGGCGCATCAAGCGTCGCGCTCCTTTTAGCCTTGTATCAGGCCACGATGTCCGAGAACGCCGCCTGGCCAACGGTGCTGACCAGGAAATCAGCCACGCCATGCCCGGAGAAGTCCACCGCCAACTGGCTGTTACCGCCCGAAGAGGTCAACACGGCATCGCCTGCCGCACCGGTGAACGAGTTCACGAAGTGCAGGCCCGCGCCTTTGGTGATGGCGGTCAGGTCGATCTTGTCCAGGCCACTGACAAAGTCGAGGATCTGATCAGTCGCACCCGGCTTGGAATCGCTGCTCGCTGCGAACACAAAAGTGTCCGAGCCGGTACCGCCCCACAGCTTGTCCGCACCGCCCGCGCCGAAGAGGATGTCGTTGCCGGCACCGCCCTTCAGCTCGTTGGACACGCCATTACCAATCAGCAGGTCGTTACCCGAACCGCCAATCGCGTTCTCGATGGTTGCACCCTTGGCAATGGAAACGTTGCCAACCATGCCGCCAACATCGGAGAACGAGGCCTCATTGAGGTTGATCTTCTGGTTCTGGGTAAAACCGGAGAAGTCCAGCGTGTCTTTGCCGCCCGCATCCCACACCGAGAACACGACCTTGTCCGACGACGAAGACGCGCTCAGGAAATCGCGACCGGCATTGGAGTTGAAACCGTAGGTGGTGTCACCGGTGCGGGTGGTGGTGTTGGCACCGTAGAGCTTCTGGATGGCGGCAATATCGTCCAGCAACGGACCGGACGCATAGGCTTCGACGCCGGCCTTGCTGAAGTTCTGGTCGGTATTGCTTTCACTCCAGTAGCTCATGAGGCTGTAGCCGCGGGTGTCTTCCGCGTAGGTCGCGTCGTTGTAAGTCGGCGCGCCTTCACCGGCGTTGTAGTCGCCGGGGTGGGCCAGGCCCAGACTGTGACCGATTTCGTGGGTCAGGGTTTGACGACCGTAGTTGTTCAGGTCCGGCGTCTTGTTGGGCGTGTAGCTGCTGTTGGTCAGGTACCAGGAAGTACCGTCATAACCGGCGCCGGTGCCAGGCAGGTAGGCGAATGCCGCTGCGCCGTCCTGGCCGCTGCTGTAATTGCCGAAGGTCATGTGACCGTCGCCGCCCGTGGCCTTATCGGTGAAAGTGACTTTGGCCACATCGGCCCAGGATTGCATGGCGAGCACGGCATGGGCTTTCTGTTGAGCGCTGAACTGACTGAAACCGGAAATCCCGTGCTTGTTCATGGTGCTCGACGACGCCGAGGTCAGGAACGTGTAGGTCAGTTCGATTTTTCCGCTGCCGTCCTTGTCCTGGTAGGCAGCGCCATCGCGCAGCAATTGCGTCGCTGCCTCGTCGACGGAGTAGGACGGTTTGCCATTGACCGTGAGATTGCCACCCCGGTCATACTGATGGCTGAAGCTGTCGATCTGGTTGTACGCAGAACTGGGCGCAGCCAATGATTGCAATGGCGAAAAGGCCTGTTCGGCAAGATCAATAGCGTTGTTTTTAACTTTCGACATAAACACACTTCCTTGTTTAGCAATGGAACAGTTTTTGTCAGATAGCGACAATCTCTGGCGAGATCGTCCTATCACTCGCCCAATGAAGGCGAAAGAAAACTGACACAATTCGAAATCAAACGTCTACATTTTTTTTGACGTCAAATTGTTCTGCCCCGGCAAGTACCCGGAAACAATGCCTGCGCTGTCGAAATATAGTTTTTAGTTGAGGGTTTCGGACTAATTGTCTGACAATTGCGTATTTAAATATTAAATAGAGGTAAGTTGGTTTTTGTCGAGAGCGTCTCACTTTTCCGTGACTTATTAATATGAGTGCCAGTGCAATGCCATCAGCCAAATCAAACGCCCGATGAGGGCAGTCATCCGCGATGACTTCCAGACGAACAGGAGCTAATGGTGAACACGTTGCGTGTTCACCATCGCATTTACCCACCGCCATCACTGCTTTCTAAACCTCATCAACAACGGACAAGACCGTTTCTCGACTGTCCAGAATCCCCAGTTGCTGGAGGATGTCATTGATGCCCCCCCATAGGCCGAGATCCTCAGGTGTCGGGGCTTCGACCAAGATACGACGCAAGCTCAGGTTGACCTTCAACCTGCCATAGGCGATTTCATCGGACTGGGCGCCTTTATCGATGATTCGCTTGGCAGCGAGGTTAATCTCTCCTTCAACGTAAGCTTGCAAAGCTGATTTGTTCATCGCGATTCTCCTTTGCAGACGTTATGTCTGTGCCGGAAACGCTACAAAGGATTTTGCCAGCCATCTACTGTCAGAATTTACAGGTCCAGACGGTCAATGCCGCGATTGGGTTATGGCCTCAACTCCCCGTCCGAATCTTGTTCCACACCCTCGTCCGAATCCGGTCGATATTCAACGGCATCGCCTCCAGGGCGAACAGCTTGCCCATCATTTCCGGGCTCGGATAAACCTTGGTGTCATTCTTGATGGCCGGGTCAATCAGGCTGTCGGCCTGCTGGTTGCCATTGGCGTAGTGCACGTAGTTGCTGATGCTGGCCATGACGTCCGGGCGCAGCAGGTAGTTCATGAACGCGTAGCCGGCCTTTTCGTCCGGGGCGTCGGCGGGCATGGCGACCATGTCGAACCAGATGGCGGCACCTTCCTTGGGAATGGCGTAGCCGATGTCGATGCCGTTCTTGGCTTCTTTGGCACGGTTCTCGGCTTGTAGGATGTCGCCGGAGAAACCGACCGCTACACAGATGTCACCGTTGGCCAGGTCGCTGGTGTATTTGGATGAGTGGAAATAGCTGACGTAGGGCCGGACTTTCATCAGCAGCGCTTCAGCTTTTTTGTAGTCTTCCGGGTTCTTGCTGTGGTGCGGCAGCCCGAGGTAATTCAGCGCGGCCGGCAGCAGTTCGGGGCCGTTGTCGAGGATGGCGACGCCGCACTTTTGCAGCTTGGCCATGTTCTCGGGCTTGAAGATCAGGTCCCAGGAATCCACTGGCGCGTTGTCGCCCAGCACGGCCTTGACCTTGGCGATGTTGTAGCCGATACCGGTGCTGCCCCACAGGTATGGGAAGCCGTGTTCGTTACCCGGGTCGTTGGTCTGCAATGCCGTGAGCAATACCGGGTTGAGGTTCTTCCAGTTCGGCAGCTGGTTCTTGTCGAGCTTCTTCAGCGCCCCGCCCTGAATCTGCCGTGCCATGAAGTGGTTGGACGGGAATACCACGTCGTACCCGGATTTTCCGGTCATCAGCTTGCCGTCCAGGGTTTCGTTGCTGTCGTAGACGTCGTAGCTGAAGGCGATGCCGGTTTCTTTCTGGAAGTTTTTGGTGGTATCCGGCGCGATGTAGTCCGACCAGTTATAGATCTTGACGGTCTCGGCGGCATGGCTGAGGGACGCGACAAGCGCAAGGGGTGCCAGGGTCAGTGTCTTTCGGATCATGAGTCGATTCCTGTATGGGCCGTTTTTTTTGTTGGAGCGCTATTGGCAGGCAATCAAAGGATCAAAAATCAACAAATCAAAACGTAGGTCTTGCGCACGGTTTCCTGGATATCCCAGATGCCGAGGCTGTTGGCCGGCAACATCAGTGCGTCGCCGGCTTCGATGTAGAGGGTTTCACCGTCGTCCGGGGTGAACGTGCAGCGCCCCTGGATGAAGTGACAGAATTCCTGGGCAACGATCTGCCGGCGCCAGCGGCCGGGCGTGCATTCCCAGACGCCGGTTTCGACGCCGTCGTCGCATTCGACGCTGGTGGTCGAAGCCACCGCCACCGGCGCTCCCAACGGCACGGCGACGGGGTTCGACTCCTCCAGTTCCAGTGTTGCGGTGTTCTTGAATTGCGTGATGCCCATGGGAGTACCTGTCGATTGAGCCTGTAGATGAAAGCGTGCTGTTCAGTGCATGAAACCTTCCATGAACCCCGCCACCTTGCTCGCCAGTTTGCGGCGCCAAGGGGCTGTCGCCGGGTTGGCCAGGGTCTGGTCTTCGTGGACGAAGCTGCGGATGATTGCGTTGTAACCCAGCCAGCGGCAGGGTTCGGGTTCCCAGGCCCTGAGTGTGTCGAGACCGCCTTGAGGCATGACCCAAGGCTGGTGAACCAGTTCGGTATCGCGCTCAAGAATCAGATCCGCCAGGGTTCGGCCGCCCAGGTTGCTGGCGCCGACGCCCTCGCCGCCATAACCGCCGGACAAGGCAATGCCGCTGGCCTGATCGCAGAGCATGTGCGGCTTGAAGTGCCGGGACATGCCCAGGTTGCCGCCCCATGCGTGGGTAATCTGCACGTTCTTGAGTTGCGGGAAGAGTTCGCTGAACAGGTAGCGCCGCAACTCCACTTCGCTGGTGGTCAGGTCAAAGTCATGGCGCAATTTTCCGGCAAACTGGTAGCCGCCCCGGGCGCCGAACACCAGGCGGTTGTCGGCCGTACGCTGGCCGTAGGTGACCTGTCGACTGCTTTCGCTGAACGCCTGGCCGCGGCTCAGGCCGATTTCGTCCCAGGTCGCGGCAGACAATGGTTCGGTGGCGACAATCAGGCTTTGTACCGGTAACTGATAACGGCCGAGGGGTGGCAACGTGACCGAATAACCTTCTACCGCCGGCACGATCCAGCGGCTGCGGACCTGAGCCTTTGCCGTGCGCAAACTCCCCGACTGCCACTGCGTGACCGCGCTGTTTTCGTAGATTTTGACACCCATGCGCTCGACCGTTTCTGCCAGGCCGCGCACCAACTTTGCCGGGTGAATGGTCGCAACGTGCGGTGCATAGATACCGCCATAAGGCGTCGCCACTCTGATCTGTTGCGTCAGTTGCTCCGGGCTGAGCCAGCGGTAATCGCGTTCGGTCAGGCCTTGGCGGTAAAGCTTGTCCAGATAGTCGCGCAGGCTGGTTTCCTGCTCGGGATAACGCGCGGCACAGTACAACACCCCGCCTTTGCGATAATCGCAGTCGATGCCCTCCCGTTCGATGACAATCTCGACTTCATCAGGAATGCTGTGCAGCAGATCGAAAGAGGCGCGGCGTTGGTCTGGCGGCAAACCCGCCAACAGACGGTCCTCGCCCAGCAAGTTGCCCATCAGCCAGCCGCCGTTGCGGCCCGACGCGCCAAAACCGGCGGTTTGCGCTTCGACGATGGCAATGTCCAGGCCTGGCGCCAGGCGCTTGAGGTAATAAGCGGTCCAGAGCCCGGTGTAGCCTGCGCCGATGATAGCCACGTCGACGTCCAGGTCATGTTCCAGCGCAGGACGCGCCAGCAACGGCTCGTCGAGTTGATCCATCCACAAACTGATAGTGCGCCACGCCGACATGCCAGACTCCGCCACTCAAACTTCGATGGCGTCGATCCTAGTGCGTGACCTCAGGGGCTGTCGTGCGCGCGTGCACGCAAAGAAATTTGTTTGACGTAAGCCTTGGGCGACAGCCCTGTGTGCTGGCGAAAACAACTGTAGAACGCCGACAAGGAGTTGAAGCCAGCGGCAAACGCCAGCTCATCAATGCGCAGCGGTGGCATGGCGGCGTCCAGCGCCGCGAGTAAATGCTGCAGCCGCGCCTGATTGACATAGCGATAGAAGCTCTGGCCCAACACTTGATTCAGCAGATAGGAAATCTGATTGCGGCTGTACCCGCACTCCTGCGCCACCCGTTGCAGATCGAGCTCGGGATCCAGATAAGGCTGCTGGCGCTGGAAATACTGTTGCAGGTCCTCAGCCATGAAACTCAGCTGGCGCGGTGAAAGCCCAAGTCGGCTGGCGGCCGGGCGCGAATTCGTAGCGGTGTTGCGTTGCGGTTGTTCGCGCACCAGTGATGCGTATTCGTTGACTCGCCAGATCAACCCGTCGCGCACCGTGATCGCTTCACTGGAACGGAACGACACCAGCCCTTCGCCGCCGCGCAAGGTCATCTGGTACTGGATGAACGCAGTGTTGCCGTCCAGCCGTATGCGATCGGAATGCTCCAGCGCTTCGTCCGGGTTACGCGGCATGCTGCCGCGCACGTACTCACGCAACTCATCCAGGCCCATGACCCGGTTCTGGAAAAAGTCGTTGTACTGAATGTCCGGGTGATAAAGCGCCATGACCCCGTCCAGATCCCGGTGTTTCCAGCACAGGTGGTAGCGCATGACCGTCTCGCCCGTGGCCTGGGTTTGCAGGGGGCCATCATCATCGGCGTGCATAAGGGACTCGACGAAAAAAGCCGAGCTTGCCGAAGTTCGGCCGCGGCTTCAATGACCACGCCTGGTCGCCGGTAACGCCGAGCAAGGCCCGGCACGTGATCCATATCAAAAAAACGGTAGCAATCGCCAAACGGACTGAAAAAAATCACATGGTTTTCACATCCGGGTGCTACTTTTAAGGCAGTCACCGGTTGAGCCATTGAAGGCTCTTCCCTCCTAACATGAGCTAAAGGAAGCGCTCGATGAAGAAGGCGGGCAACACATGAATAAAGGGTCTTTCAGCAAAGTTACGTTTCCAAACGCCTGTCAGCTGATGCGCTGGCATTTCCATCCCATGGGATTTGAGGCGAGCATGGACGCGCCGGGCAGCATGATCGCCCGCCTGTTTGACCGCGCCAGTGGCGAGACCATGATCGCCATTGCAGGCATTCCATGCGCAACCGTGATGAATGCCGCGGACGTAGAACGAATAATCGAAGCCGTGGAAGACGAGCTAGAGTCTTTCATACCTCCCCAGGCCTTCAAGAGTTATGCCTGAAGGCCAAACGCCCAACAAAAAGCCCACATCATGTGGGCTTTTTTGTGGGGCTCGGGTTCAGGCCAGTTTCTGACCCTGGCGATGATCAGCAAAGAATGGCTTGTCCTTGCCAATCCGGTCAGATGCCTTGGGCATGTTCGCCGCCTGAGTATCCTGCCCGTCGACATACCAGTAGCAATGACTCACCGCCCGAGTGATGCCGACGTAAGCCAGTCGCAGGATTTCGTCTTTCTGTGCGTTGTCGTATGGCTCGTTGTCGCCCGTCTTGCCAAGGCCCGCCATGCGATAGACCTGATTCTTGTAGGGAGAACTGGTCAGATGCTGACAATCACCCAGCAAAAACACCGCGTCAGCCTGCAAGCCCTTGGCGCTGTGATACGTCAGCTGTTTGATGCGCCGCGATTCATACGGCAAGTTAGAATCTACATTAACTACAGACTGAATATGTTGTTCAATCAATATCTTATCGCTGCTTTTTCGATAAAGCATCAAGATTGAATCACCTTGTCGGTAATGCTGGATCAGGCGTTGAGCCATGCCTTGATCATCCCGATCCATGACGTTCACCGGCAACAGCGCCTTGGGTTCACCGCTGGCCTTGGCCTTCTTTCCGGCGATCGACGGCGCTGCGCGGACGATATGCTCGGCCGCATCAATGATGTGCTGATGACTGCGGAAATTGTCGCTGAGCATCACTTTGGTCGTGCTCGGTGACGGGAATTCCTTGTTGAACTCCATGAAATACGCTGGAGAACTGCCGCGCCAGCCATAAATGGACTGCCAGTCATCGCCGACGCAGAACAAGGACGAACGTTGCGCGCCTCGCCCCACATGCATCGCCGGGCCGCGACTGCGGATCTCGGCCAGACTGGCACGGATCCACGAGACAATTTGCGGCGATACGTCCTGAAATTCGTCGATCATCAGGTGTGACAAGGGCCTTAGCAGCTCATCGCTCAGCAGCTTCAGGTTTTCCGGGGAGTGCTCGCTAAACAAGGCAAACATCCGGTTGTAGGTCATCACCGGTGGTTTTTGATCAAGCAAATGATCTTCCAGGGCGCGCCAGAACAGGCTCAGAGCTTCGAAGAAATACCGGTCCGGGTCATCCTTGGCGAAACTCATCTGGCCTACGGCACTCGGAACATCCAGGCCGAGGTTTTCGATAAACCCGGCGGCGGCCACAAAACAATCCAGCAAGGGGGCTGATCCCAGCTCACCTTTGACCTTGTAATCGAAACCCGGACCGGCACTGGCATCCCCTGCCAGGGAAGCCAGTACGCGCTTTGATGATTCGTAACTATCCAGCCATATCAACGGTTTACGACAGAAAGCTTGAAACAGGGTGCGCTTCACCGCCCATTCCGCGCGGACAGTTAACTTGGCATTCGGGCGGCAGACCTGCGGATTTTCCCGTGGGTCAAAACCGAGTACCACCCAGGCGTCCAGCGTGGGGATGTAGCCGTGACAATGGAAAGTCGCACCATTGATATCGAAAGCCTGCCGATTGGGCTCGATGCCTTTGATTGGCCAGGCGCCGGCACGAAACCACAGGTCTTCAATCGTGTCGCAGAGCTCCTCGTCACGTTTGGCCGCCAACTCGGTCACCGCCACGCGCTTCTGCACATCGGGGTGATCGCGCTCAAGCTCCTTGAGTTGCAAGGCATGACGGGACAATGGCTTGATCAGTTCGCGAAAACGCTCATCGCGGGTGTGCAGGCTGTGAAAACACGCATTGAGTTGCTGACGCTGCGCGTCATTGATGCGCAAGTCGAAGGGATTGCTGTCGACCTCCTCATCGCCGTTTTGCGCGCGATTGCTGAGGTTTTCGAATGCTTGCAGGCGCTCGAAGCCCGGCAGGCTGCGCACCATCGGCAGGATTCGCGAGTGGAAGGTGCGCACCAGGTCGCGCGCCTCCTTGAGGCTCAGTGCCCGACCCCACACACCAAACAATTCGATCAGCTTATTAATGAAGTCCTTGCGCGACTCACGGGTGAAGGTCACCACGGTCATCGAGCTCAGCTCGAAGCCCAGGTAATGGGTCAGCAGCAGGATACGCAGGACCAGTGTCGTCGACTTGCCTGCACCCGCCCCGGCAATCACCGACGTCGAAGGCGTGTCGCTGAAAATCATTTTCCACTGGGCGGCGCTGGGCTGGGCGTGAGGTGGCAGCAGTCGGGCGACATCGGCCTTCATGCGCTTCTTCAGGTCAGTGCTGAGTGGCAGGCGCCAATCGTCGAACAAGTTGTGATCGACATTAGGTGGCCGGTGCTCGGTGGAGCGCGAATCGCGGATCAGCAGGACCTGCCGGCCTTCTTCCAACCCCTCGGCTTTGCCTTCCTTATAGCCGTAATCGACCCCGGCGCTGTGACCACTGCGAAACCCATCGGCTTGCCCGTGCAACCACGAGGCACGGTGTTGCGCGCGCAGACGGGTCAAGCCATGGCCAAAGAACCGGGCGGCGAGGCGCTTGAGCAGTGGCATCTCGGCCAGGGGACGAAGTTCGGGAGGAAGATCGGGGGTGTGTTGCGGCACGCGGGCTGACTCCAGGGTGTGAGGCTGACGAGGGCTATGGTGTCCGTATTTGCCGTTGAGTTCTAGTGAAATGCTTACAGGTCATTGGCTTATACGATGAAGTGAAGGCTGGATGAGAACGTTTCGAGGTTATTTGATATCAACTTATCCGATCATGATGAGGCATTTTTTACGCTTTTTATCGATTGGTGCCTGATAGATGATGCCCGCCATCAACCACCGGTTCTCGTTTCGTGGCTCAGGCGCTCTGCCCCATGACGAACCTTTTTCAGGAGACGATCATGCTTGAACTCAGACCTTTCAGCTCCCTGGGCGGCGCCCACCATGGCTGGTTGGATGCCCACCACCACTTTTCGTTCGCCGAGTACCACGACCCGAAACGCATGAACTGGGGCAACCTGCGGGTATGGAACGACGACGTGATTGCCTCCGGCACTGGGTTCCCTAAACACCCGCACCGGGACATGGAAATCATTACCTATGTTCGTGAAGGTGCAATTACCCACGAAGACAACCTCGGCAACAAGGGCCGCACCGAAGCGGGCGACGTTCAGGTCATGAGCGCCGGCACCGGGATCGCTCACAGTGAATACAACCTGGAAGCGAACGAAACCAGGATCTTTCAGATCTGGATCATCCCGAACGAATCCGGCCTGGCCCCCTCTTGGGGCGCCAAGCCATTCCCGAAAGGCCAGCGTGAAGGCTTCGTGACGTTGGCCAGCGGTAAAACGGGTGACGATCAAAGCCTGCGAATCCGTGCCGATGCACGACTGGTGGCCGCCAATCTGAAGGCCGGTGAAACCGCCGAGTATCGCCTGGACAGTGGCCGTCGCGCTTATCTGGTTCCGGCTACCGGAATCATTGAAGTCAATGGCTTGCGTGCACAAGCTCGAGACGGTGTTGCCGTGGCGGATGAGCAGGTGTTGCGGGTGACTGCGATTGAGGACAGTGAGATCGTGTTGGTGGATCTGGCTTGATCGGGTAAATGCAGGGCAAAAAAAGGGGCGACCGTTGATGGTCGCCCCTTTTTTACATCTGAATCCTGAGTGGCCGTGCTGGTGTCTTCGCGGGCAAGCCTCGTTCCTACAGGATAGATATCGCTCACAATCATGTGATCGACTCCGCCCATGCAGGAGCGAGGCTTGACCGCGAAGGGTCGCTCAATCACTTCGCAGAAATAGCGCCATCCACCAGGGTCTGAGCTTCTGCAACCAACTGCTTGAGGTGCTCGTCACTGACGAAGCTCTCAGCGTAGATCTTGTAAATATCTTCAGTCCCCGAAGGCCGTGCCGCGAACCAGCCGTTCTCGGTCATGACTTTCAAACCGCCGATGGCCTGGTCGTTGCCCGGCGCGTGGCTGAGGATGCTCTGGATCGCTTCGCCCGCCAGTTGGGTCGAGGTGACCTGATCCGGTGACAGCTTGCTCAACAAGGCCTTCTGTTCAGGGTTG
Organism: Pseudomonas sp. PS02303; assembly: GCF_029959925.1. Taxonomy (NCBI): domain Bacteria; kingdom Pseudomonadati; phylum Pseudomonadota; class Gammaproteobacteria; order Pseudomonadales; family Pseudomonadaceae; genus Pseudomonas; species Pseudomonas sp. PS02303. The sequence continues at coordinate 43,615 of NZ_JASCOM010000008.1, read as the reverse complement.
GCCTTGGCGTCGACGCGCACCGAGAACGGTTCGCCGAGCTCGTCAGTCAACGCACGGTAGGCCTGGCTCGGGTCGCGACCGGTACGAGCGGTCATTTCTGCCGCCAGCAATGCCGGAATCAAGCCGTCCTTGTCGGTGCTCCAGACGCCGCCGTCCTTGCGCAGGAACGAGGCCCCCGCGCTTTCTTCGCCGCCAAAGCCCAGCGAACCGTCGAACAGACCGTCAGCGAACCATTTGAATCCGACCGGCACTTCGTACAGGCGACGGCCCAGGCGCTTGGCCACACGATCGATCAAGCCGCTGCTGACCACGGTTTTGCCCACGGCAGCATCGGCGCGCCACTGTGGACGGTTCTGGAACAGGTAATCGATGGAAACGGCGAGGTAGCTGTTCGGTGCCAGCAGACCACCGGACGGGGTCACGATGCCATGGCGATCGTGATCCGGGTCGCAAGCAAACGCTACGTCAAAGCGCTCTTTCAGACCGATCAGGCCTTGCATGGCATGGCTCGACGAGGGGTCCATCCGGATTTGCCCGTCCCAGTCGACTGTCATGAAGCGGAACGTCGGGTCGACCTGTTTGTTCACCACTTCCAGGTCCAGACGGTAGTGCTCGGCAATCGCCGACCAGTAGCGCACCCCTGCTCCGCCCAGCGGATCAACGCCCAGACGCAGCTTGGCATCACGGATGGCATCGAAGTCGATCACGTTGATCAGGTCGGCGACGTAGGTGTTGAGGTAATCGTGACGATGGGTCGTGCCGGCCTTCAATGCCTGCTCGTAGCTGATGCGTTTGACCCCGGCCAGCTTGTTGCCCAGCAGCTCGTTGGCCTTCGCTTCGATCCACTTGGTGATGTGGGTATCGGCCGGTCCACCGTTGGTGGGGTTGTATTTGTAGCCACCGCTTTGCGGCGGATTGTGCGATGGCGTGATGACGATACCGTCCGCCAGGCCCGAGGTACGGCCGCGGTTGTAGCAAAGAATCGCGTGGGAAATCGCCGGGGTCGGCGTGTATTCGTCACCCTCGGCGATCATCACGGTCACGCCGTTCGCGGCCAGCACTTCCAGGGCGCTGGCGCCGGCCGGTGTGGACAGCGCGTGGGTGTCGATGCCGACAAACAGCGGACCATCGATACCCTGGGCTTCGCGGTACAGGCAGATCGCCTGACTGATCGCCAGAACGTGCCATTCGTTGAAACTCAGATCGAACGAGCTGCCTCGGTGTCCGGACGTGCCGAAGGCTACGCGTTGGGTAGAGATGGCGGCATCAGGCTGGCCGGTGTAATAGGCCGTTACCAGTCGCGGGATGTCGACCAACAATTCTGCCGGTGCCGGTTTGCCCGCAAAAGGACTGAGTGTCATGCAAAACCTCTGGAATAGAGTGGTTCAGGAGTAGGAGCGCAGTTTACTGGCAGTTTGACCGCAGCGCGACGTTATCGATCCCGAGGGAGATGTTATCAATCGCCAAAGCTCCGCCCGTGCTCAATCGATCGATTCCAGACGCAAGGCATCGCCCAGCAAACCCATGGCCGCCGCGAGGTCGTGGTCGCCGCCGAAAGTATGGCTCAGGCGCAAGTGTTGCGCGTGCAACCCTTGGAGGCTGAACAGCTCCCCTGGCGCAATCACTACCTGGTGCCTGAGCAGGCGCTGGAACACCCGACGCACATCGACCTGACGCAGCGATTGCACCCAGATCGTCGCTCCGCCCAAGGGTTCGACAAAGTGCAAGGCATCCCCCAGACGCTCCTGTAACAGTTGGGTCATGTGCACCTTGCGGTCCTTGAGCAGCCGGCGCAATACCAACAAGTGCTGATCGATTCGTCCATTGCTGTAAAGCCGTGCGATGGCTTTCTGGCGAATCGGTGACAACCGGAATGAACGTAACAGGAAATGCCGCTGCAGTTCGACGCTCAATTGCCGCGAGAGCAGATAACCATAAGGCGCTTCCGGCCCGATGGATTTTTCGAAAGTGGAGAAAACGATCAGCCGGTCCGGGTTCAGCAGATCGCGAAACCGCAGGCCGTCGGGCTCGAATGCGAGCTCGCCATAGCAGTCGTTCTCCAACACCCAACTGCCATGACGCTCCAGCAGTTCAGCGGTTGACTGCCTGTTGCTGTGGGAAGCCACGCTGCCGCGCGGCATGTTGAGGCCGGAAGAAAGCATGACCAGCCGCACCGGCTTGGTCTCCAGCAGTTGCTTGAGCTGCTCAAGGTCCAGGCCGCCATGGGCTTGCAGAGGCAACTCGATGACCTGGACGTCAGCGTCCTGGAGCAAGCGCAGGATCATCCAGTCGCAGGGCGATTCGACGACTACCATGGCATCTTTGAGACACAGTACAGCGATCAGTATTTCCAGGACACCACGCAAATCGGCGCCAATGTAGACATTATCGGCGTGCCAGCAACGTGCCGGAGACGAGGTATAGCGTGCGGCCAGTGCGGCGCGCAGTTCCAGTTCGCCACAAGGTTGTGAAGTCGGTTGCGGCTGACGCGGATATTGACGCAGCAGTTCTCTTTCAAGCAGCAACAACGGGCTGTCCAAGGGCTGCAACAACGCCGGTTCATCCGCGCTCAACACCAGCATCCCCGGTCGCCTGGCGTTCACATAAACCGTCTCGAGCAGGTCATTGCCGCTGCTGAGCGGGTGAATGGACGACACCGGCAGCGCGTAATAGCCGGATTTGGCGACCGAGTACACCCGCCCTTCCTTTTCCAGCAGCGAATAGGCGTACTGAATCGTCGAAATCGATACGCTCAAACGGTCCGCCAATTGCCTTAATGAAGGGAGGCGGACCCGCGTGTCGCTGACGGGCTCGTTGATGAGGTTAGTCAGGTAACGGTACACCGCCTGATAGGCAAAGTCGGTTTCGCGGGGTCCTTTCATGGGTGATGACCGAGCACGCCACGCGCCGCGTGGGGTGGGTGGATGAGCGCGGTAACCCCGAGCATTTTCAACGACCCGTTGACCGTTCGCCATTTGCGGCGTTGCCCGCGTCGAGGTCCAGCGCAGGCTCATCCGCATTACCGACTGCCGGGCCCGGCCCTTCGCCCCTCGCAACCGGTCCCATCCGGTAAAGCGTGCCGATCAACTTGACGGTCAACCCGCTGACGTCGACCATCCATTGCAGCACCTGCTCGGGAGCCGACTTGCCCTGCATCGCCCGGTGCAGATCAGGCAACGCCACGAGCATACCGGGATGGCATTGGCGTAGAAAACGCTCAAGCGAGGCGCCGTTCTCGACGAAGGGCGCGAACAGCAAGCACACCAGTTGAGCCTCACTCAAGCCCAGGCTTTTCTGGGCCTGCGCCGCTGCCAATGCACGCTGGTCGGACATTGTCGCCGGGTTAACGAACGTTTCCATTACCTGCTCGCAATAGCGCTCGGGAAGCTGTTTGCGACGCATCATGACCAAGGCCCGCTGCACGTACTCGGCAACGCCTGCTTCATAGGTACGGCCATGAACAAAACACGCCTCCAGCCCCCGAACGTGCGCAGAAATCGTCAGGCTGACAAATTCGTTATCACTAAGCTGGGCCGCCAGCTCGTCAGGCTGAAACCCGAGGAAATCGGTGAGCAGCGGCCAGCGATCTTCCAGGTTGCTGACCAGCATGTCGTGAATATCGATGAAGGTTGTGCGCCGACACGCTTCAAATGATTCGGCCGGCCGCCACTCAGCCTGCCCATGCTCAGAATAAAACTCGCGGTAGCAATCGCTGCCCAGTTCATCCAGTCGCGCGAACAGCTCCTCATAACCGGATTCAGGGTCATTCGATGCATTGAGGCCAGCCTTTTGCGCCGCACGGGTCAACCCATGCATGAACTGCTTTTGCTGGCGAGGTGTATCGCTGCTGACCAACGCATCGACGCCTCGGTCCCAACGGCAGATTTGCCCATAAAACTCGCCCGCCGCCAGGTACCCGTCATCCCACAGGTCAAGCGGCCCGTTCCAGGTTCGCCGATGACCCACCATCAACAGATTGAGGCGATTTGACTCGCGACCTGCATCGGAGACCGGCGCCAGATGGCTGAATGGCAGGACTTCCCGGTTATCGACCATCACCACTTCGACCCGAGGATCGTCGTAGAGAAACAGCGCACTGCAACTGTGATGGATGTTTTCAAGGGCCATCGGGCTTGCGCCATTCGTGCGCAAGGTCGCGACTCGCAGCTGGAACGTCGCAGGCGCCCGGCCAGCGATGCTCAATTGTGCGGCGCGCAGCAATGCCAGCGTGTAGCAACAGTCGCGGGTTCCGGACTGGATCGACAACACCTTGTATTCGCCGATCCGCTCCATGCCACCCGCGGAGACCACCAGGCGCTGAATCATCAGCTGCAGTGCCGTGCGCTCGGCGCGTGAAAAAAAACTCAGCAATCGCTGCAATACTTGCTGATAAACATAGTTCATTGCCTGTTCATGGGTATGGGTCATCATTGTTTACCTGTTACGCATAGGTTCGATGTCACGCAAACAACTGTGTGCATTGCGCAAACGGCTGACTGACATGATTAAAGTGTTTCGATTGATATGAAATCCTAACACTTAGTTTTGAGTAATTATTTGAAATGAATCGAGCTTACTTGTGACCCTGTCCTCACACGACGGCAGGAAAGCCCCGCAGGACAAGGGTCCTGCGACCAAGCGAGGGATCCTAGGAAATGTCCGACAGCGTCCCACAGACATGTAGCACGAGAAATAAAGAAAGAAGTCGCGATTAATTTTTCGGCAATTGATCGATAACACGCTATTTGTTGAGCTTGTATTACCGGAGTGCGAAGAAAAGTATCTGTCCAATACCCAGCCATAGCTCATTCCTTGAGATGAAAGTAATCATTCAATTATCGGGGCTTATAGGGTGATTAGAAGATACAGATTGAGAGCAAAAACCAGTTCAGTTGCTGAACTGACTCGTCGCAGGTTGAGGGGACGTCTCGGAATTTCGGAGGGGGAAATGCAAAAGTCCGTGCAAGCACGGACTTTTTCAGTGGTGTTACGCCGGATCGACCTGGAGCGCAACCCGTTCGCGACACGGGCATTCATCCATGTAGCGGTGCGCCTCGACAAACTCGGAAAACGGAAAGACCCGAGTCTTGAGTGGCAGCAACACGCGGTCTGCGGTCAGCTGGTTGATGTCGCGCAAGGCACGTTGCAGTGCGACCTGATCCTGGATGATGCCCAGCTCCGGCTTGCCAGTGAAGTTGCCGATGCAGTGAACGAAGAACTGAATGTTCTTCTGGAACGCTGCGCAGGCCGGGAACGGCGTCTGGTTACCACCTTGCAGGCCGTACAGCACCAGGCTGCCACGAGGCGCGAGCACATCGCCGAGCAGTGACATCTGCGGACCGCCGAGGCCATCGAACACCACATCCACGCCGCGGTTGTCGGTGATTTTGTTGATCCGCATGAGCAGATCCTCTTCCTCGGTGACGATTACTTTCTCGGCACCCAGCGACAGCAGGTATTCACGTTCTTCAGCGGTCTTGGTGGCGGCAATTACCCGCACGCCCAATGCCTTTCCCAGTTGCACAAACGAAGGACCGGCACAGTGGCTCGCGTCAGTCACCAAGGCAAATTGCCCAGGTTTGACACGCGCCAGATCGACATAAGCGAAGTAGGCAATCAGCAGCGGCGTGTAATGCACGGCCGCTTCAATCGGGCTGAGCACGTCCGGATAACGGGTCAGTGCCGAGCGAGGCAGAACGATCTGCTCGCCGTAGACCGGATAGTCGTTGGGGCTTTCAGCCGGGAAGCTGGCGACCTTGTCACCGACTGCCAGATCGTCGACGCCCTCGCCGACCGCTGTCACGACGCCGGACATCTCATGGCCAAGGCCAGAAGGCAGACGAGCATGGGATGAGGCCAGGTTCTGGCGCCAGAGAATGTCGTACCAGCTGATGCCAATCGCCTCGACGCGCACCTGCACTTCGCCCGGCGCAGGGAGAGCGGCCGCATGCTCTTCGCATTTGAGCACCTCGGCTGGACCAAACTTGTGAAAACGGATCGTGCGGGACATCGCAAACCTCGTCAAAGAAACCTCTAATGCCCTGAACTCTATCTGGGCTTTCTACCCAAGACTATCAGTGGCTATTAATAGTCGACATGCCTGTCATTGATTCCGCAGCATCCATTGGATCAACGGTTATCGTAAAAATCCGGAGCATCCGTTCCAGGGAAACTGAATTATTCGGTGCAGAGTAGCAGTCTTTCCCCGTAATATTCATGCCGGCCATTGTTCTCATATGGCCGCTCTCGTCAAGCTTGATGACTCTGCCAGGACTCCAGATGAATCGTAATGACCTGCGTCGTGTCGACCTGAACCTGTTGATCGTTTTTGAAACATTGATGCACGAACGCAGTGTGACCCGTGCTGCGGAGAAATTGTTCCTCGGCCAGCCGGCCATCAGTGCGGCGCTCTCACGCCTGCGCGGGCTGTTCGATGATCCGTTATTCGTGCGCACCGGGCGCAGCATGGAGCCTTCCGCTCGCGCGGTGGAAATCTTCGCCCTGCTCTCTCCTGCCCTGGATTCGATTTCCACGGCGGTCAGCCGTGCGGCAGAATTCGACCCGGCGACCAGTACGGCGGTGTTCCGCATTGGCCTGTCGGACGATGTCGAGTTCGCGCTGCTGCCGATGCTGCTCAAGCGTTTGCGGGCGGAATCGCCGGGGATCGTATTGGTGGTGCGTCGGGCCAACTACATCCTGATGCCGAGCCTGTTGGCCTCGGGGGAGATTTCCATCGGCGTCAGCTACACCGCCGACCTGCCGGCCAACGCCAAGCGCAAAGTGCTGCGCCGCAGCATGCCGAAGCTGTTGCGCGCCGATACGGTGCCGGGGCCATTGAGCCTCGATGACTTCTGCGCCCGCCCCCATGCGCTGGTGTCGTTTGCCGGTGACCTGAGCGGCTTTATAGATGAAGAACTGGAAAAGCTCGGGCGCAAACGTCATGTGGTGCTCGCGGTGCCGCAGTTCAACGGGCTCAGCACACTCATCAGCGGGACTGATATTGTCGCGACAGTGCCTGACTACACCGCTGAGGCGTTGACGGCGGCTGGCGGGGTGCGAGCTGAAGATCCGCCCTTGCCGGTGCGCAGCTTTGAATTGCACATGGCGTGGCGTGGGTCGCAGGATAATGACCCGGGTGAACGTTGGTTGCGCTCCAGGATCCAGATGTTCTTCGGGGATCCGGATAGCCTGGCGTGATCCTGATCTTTTGTTGGGGCTGATGGCCTCTTCGCGGGCAAGCCTCGCCCCTACAGGGATTTAATCAGCGCCACAATTCCCTGTGGGAGCGGGCCTGCCCGCGACTCGGTCTCAAGCCAATCCCTTGCATTCTGCGCAACATAGAATTGTCATCAATCCAATTGATCGCCGTCCAATGTAAGGCGCATGCTAGAGGGCTGGCTTCAGACTTATATCATTCCGAATGATAGTTACCTTTGCTTCATTCGATTCGTGCGATACCACCCCGCCGCTCATCATCCGCCCATCTCAATACATTGGCGGATGCATCCATGGAACAGTCACTCAAACATTTGCGCTTCCCATTGGCCATGTTGGCCGTACTGGTGATGAGCGCCTGCGGCAAGGCTCCGGAGTCTGCCGCTACCATGCCTGCGGCGAAAGTCAGCGTCGCCAAGGTCCTGGAACAACCGGTCAACGAGTGGGACGAATTCACCGGGCGCCTTGAAGCGCCAGAAACCGTAGAAATTCGTCCACGGGTCTCCGGCCAGATTGATGAAGTGGCCTTCACCGAAGGCGCACTGGTCAAGAAAGGTGACCTGCTGTTCCAGATTGACCCACGCCCCTTCCAGGCCGAGGTCCGCCGCCTCGATGCACTGGTTGCCCAAGGCCGCGCCAACGCCACCCGCAGCGAAAACGAAGCCCAGCGTGGCGAACGCTTGCGCACCAGCAACGCGATCTCCGCCGAACTGGCCGATTCGCGCACCAGTGCAGCCCAGGAAGCCCGCGCCGCCGTCGGCGCTCTCCAGGCTCAACTGGACCTGGCCAAACTGAACCTGAGCTTCACCCGCGTCACCGCGCCCATCAGCGGTCGCGTCAGCCGTGCGGAAATCACCGCCGGCAACCTGGTGACCGCCGACACCACCGCGCTGACCAGCGTTGTTTCCACCGATAAGGTCTACGCCTACTTCGACGCCGACGAACGTGTGTTCCTCAAATACACCCAGCTCGCTCGCCAGGGCAAACGCGGTGCAACCACTCCGGTTTACCTCGGCCTGTCCAACGAAGACGGCAACCCGCACCAGGGCGTGATGAACTTCGTCGACAACCAGGTCAACCCGAAAACAGGCACCATCCGCGGTCGCGCGGTCTTTGATAATGCTGACGGACAGTACACCCCAGGCTTATATGCCCGTTTGAAACTGGTCGGCAGCGGCACTTACTCCGCCGTGCTGATCAACGACGAAGCGGTCGGAACCGATCTGGGCAAGAAATTCGTGCTAGTGATGGATGCCGACAACAAGACGGCCTATCGCTCCGTCGAACTGGGGCCGAAGATCGAAGGCTTGCGCATCGTGCGCAGCGGCCTGAACAAGGATGACACCGTCATCGTCAAGGGTCTGCAACGGGTTCGCCCTGGCTCGCCGGTCACCCCTGAAGTGATCCCGATGGCCAGCGAACAAACCCTCGCGGCACTCGCACAACAACGACAAGCGCTGGAAGCCAGCAACCTGCCCCAAGTCGCACCTGCCAAGGTCGCGCCGGGTACGGTTGTGAAACTGGCTGCTGCGACTCCACGCGGTTAAGGGACGACAACTCCGATGAATTTTTCCCAATTCTTCATTTCACGGCCGATCTTCGCAGCGGTGCTTTCGCTGCTGATCCTGATCGCCGGTGCCATCTCGCTGTTCCAGTTGCCGATCAGCGAATACCCGGAAGTCGTGCCACCGACCGTTGTGGTCCGTGCGAACTTCCCCGGCGCCAACCCAAAAGTCATCGGTGAAACCGTGGCCGCTCCCTTGGAGCAAGCCATTACCGGCGTCGAGAACATGCTGTACATGTCCTCGCAGTCCACCGCTGACGGCAAGATCACCCTGACCATCACCTTCGCACTGGGCACTGACCTGGACAATGCACAGGTGCAGGTTCAAAACCGCGTGACCCGGACCGAGCCGAAACTTCCAGAAGAAGTGACGCGCATCGGTATCACCGTCGACAAGGCGTCGCCCGACCTGACCATGGTTGTGCACTTGACCTCGCCGGACAAACGCTACGACATGCTCTACCTGTCCAACTACGCCTTGCTCAACATCAAGGATGAGCTGGCGCGCCTGGGCGGTGTCGGTGACGTGCAACTGTTCGGTATGGGCGACTACTCGCTGCGGGTCTGGCTCGATCCGAACAAGACCGCTTCGCGCAACCTGACTGCCACCGATGTGGTAACCGCGATTCGTGAACAGAACCGTCAAGTCGCTGCCGGTGCACTGGGTGCGCCCCCTGCGCCGAATGCCACTGCGTTCCAGCTGTCGGTCAACACTCAGGGCCGTCTGGTTTCTGAAGAAGAGTTCGAGAACATCATCATTCGCTCCGGCGACAACGGTGAAATCACGCGCCTGAAAGACATCGCTCGCGTTGAGCTGGGCTCCAGCCAATACGCATTGCGCTCGCTGCTGAACAACCAGCCTGCGGTGGCGATCCCGATCTTCCAGCGCCCTGGCTCCAACGCGATCGAGATCTCCAACGAAGTTCGCGACAAGATGGCCGAACTGAAGAAAAACTTCCCGGAAGGCATGGACTTCAGCATCGTCTATGACCCGACGATCTTCGTGCGCGGCTCCATCGAGGCGGTGGTCCACACCCTCTTCGAAGCGCTGATCCTCGTGGTTCTGGTGGTTATCCTGTTCCTGCAAACCTGGCGTGCCTCGATCATTCCGTTGGTGGCGGTGCCGGTTTCGCTGATCGGTACGTTTGCGGTGATGCACCTGTTCGGCTTCTCGCTGAACGCCCTGTCACTGTTCGGCCTGGTATTGGCCATCGGTATCGTGGTGGACGACGCCATCGTGGTGGTGGAGAACGTGGAAAGGCACATCGAGCTGGGAGAAACGCCCGTAGAAGCCACCAAGAAAGCCATGCGAGAGGTGACCGGGCCGATCATCGCGACGGCGCTGGTGCTGTGTGCGGTATTTATCCCGGCGGCGTTCATTTCCGGACTCACCGGCCAGTTCTACAAACAGTTTGCCCTGACCATTGCCATCTCGACCGTGATCTCGGCGTTCAACTCGCTGACACTGTCCCCTGCCCTGGCCGCCGTGCTGCTCAAGAGCCACCATGCGCCGAAAGATGGCTTTACCAAAGTGCTTGATAAACTGTTGGGCGGCTGGCTTTTCCGTCCGTTCAACCGGTTCTTCGAACGCGCCAGCCATGGTTATGTCGGCACCGTAGCCCGGGTTATCCGCAGCAGCGGTATTGCCCTGCTGTTGTACGCAGGCCTGATGGTGCTGACCTTCTTCGGTTTCGCCCACACCCCGACCGGCTTCGTACCCGGCCAGGACAAGCAATACCTGGTGGCCTTCGCGCAACTGCCGGACGCTTCGAGCCTTGACCGCACCGAAGACGTGATCAAACGCATGTCCGACCTGGCCCTGAAACAGCCTGGCGTGGAAAGTGCGGTAGCGTTCCCGGGCCTGTCGATCAACGGTTTCACCAACAGCCCGAATGCCGGCATCGTGTTCGTGACCCTGAAACCGTTCGACGAGCGCAAAGACCCGAGCATGTCGGCCGGTGCGATTGCCGGTGCATTGAACGGCCAGTTCGCCGGGATCCAGGAAGCCTACATGGCGATCTTCCCGCCGCCGCCGGTACAAGGCCTGGGCACCATCGGCGGTTTCCGCCTGCAGATCGAAGACCGGGGCAACCTGGGCTACGACGAGCTGTACAAAGAAACCATGAACATCATCACCAAGAGCCACAACGTGCCGGAACTGGCGGCGCTATTCACCAGCTACACCGTGAACGTGCCGCAGGTCGATGCCGCCATCGACCGTGAAAAAGCCAAGACCCACGGCGTGGCCGTCAGCGACATCTTCGACACCCTGCAGATCTACCTGGGTTCGCTGTATGCCAACGACTTCAACCGCTTCGGTCGCACTTATCAGGTCAACGTCCAGGCTGAACAGCAGTTCCGTCTCGAACCGGACCAGATCGGTCAGCTGAAAGTGCGTAACAACAAAGGCGAGATGATCCCGCTGGCGACCTTCATCAAGGTCAGCGACACCTCGGGCCCGGACCGCGTGATGCACTACAACGGCTTCATCACCGCTGAAATCAACGGTGCGGCAGCCCCAGGCTACAGCTCCGGCCAGGCTCAGGCAGCGATCGAGAAACTGCTCAAGGAAGAACTTCCAAACGGCATGACCTACGAGTGGACCGACCTGACCTACCAGCAGATTCTGTCCGGCAACACCGCGCTGTTCGTGTTCCCGCTCTGCGTATTGCTGGCGTTCCTGGTGCTCGCGGCCCAATACGAAAGCTGGAGCCTGCCACTGGCGGTGATCCTGATCGTACCGATGACCCTGCTGTCGGCCATCATCGGTGTGATTGCTTCGGGAGGCGACAACAACATCTTCACCCAGATCGGCTTGATCGTACTGGTGGGACTTGCGTGTAAGAACGCGATTCTGATCGTCGAGTTTGCCAAGGATAAACAGCAGGACGAAGGTCTCAGCCCGCTGGCTGCGGTCCTGGAAGCATGCCGTCTGCGTCTGCGTCCGATCTTGATGACCTCCTTCGCGTTCATCATGGGTGTTGTGCCTCTGGTCTTCTCCAGCGGTGCCGGTGCCGAAATGCGTCACGCCATGGGTGTGGCGGTGTTCTCCGGGATGCTCGGGGTGACCTTCTTCGGACTGTTGCTGACACCGGTGTTCTACGTATTGATTCGTAACTTTGTGGAGCGCGGTGAAAAGCGCAAAGCGGCCAAGGTCCTGAAACTGGAGGCGCAACAATGAGCCTGAAAGCCTTCCTGCCGAGCCTTCTGGTACTGGCCTTGAGTGCCTGTGCCGTCGGCCCGGACTACAAGACACCCGCCACTGAGCCGGCCAACATCACCACTGCCACTGACGGCGCTGCCGGCCAGAAAAACTTCGACCGCTCGCGTTTCGAAGGCATCTGGTGGCAGCAGTTCGAAGACCCGACCCTCAACCAGTTGGTGACTCAATCGCTGCAAGGCAACCGTGATCTGCGCGTGGCCTTCGCCCGCTGGAAAGCGGCCCGGGCGATTCGCGATGACGTCAGCAATGACGCCATGCCCACCATCACCAGCCGCGCCAGCAGTGACTTGGGCAAGGGTCAGATCCCGGGCCAGACCACCAAACGGGTCAACAGCGAACGTTACGACCTCGGCCTGGACATGGCGTGGGAGATCGACCTGTTTGGGCGTATCCAGCGCAACCTCGAGTCCGCCGATGCCGAACAGCAGGCGCTCGAAGCCGATCTGTACCAACTGCAAGTCACCATGATTGCCGAACTGGTGGATTCTTATGGCCAATTGCGCGGCGCACAGTTGCGCGAAAAGATTGCCCTGGCCAACCTGAACAACCAGCAAGAGTCGCGCAAGATCACCGAAGCCCTGCGTGATGCCGGCGTCGGCGATCAACTGGACGTCGAGCGTGCCGATGCGCGCCTGGCCTCGGTCGAAGCCAGCGTGCCGCAGTTACAGGCCGAACAGGTTCGGCAGAAAAACCGTATCGCCACCCTGCTGGGCGAGCGTCCGGACAAGCTGACTGTCGACTTGAGTCCAAAAGACTTGCCGGCGATTGCCAAAGCATTGCCGATCGGTGACCCGGGGCAGTTGCTGCAACGTCGTCCGGACATCCTCAGCGCCGAGCGCAAACTGGCCTCCTCCACCGCCCGTATAGGCGTGGCCAAGGCTGATCTGTTCCCTCGGGTCAGCCTCAGCGGCTTCCTTGGTTTTACCGCCGGCCGTGGTTCGCAGATCGGTTCTGCGGCGGCCAATGCCTGGGCGCTCGGCCCGAGCATTACGTGGGCTGCGTTTGACCTGGGTAGCGTGCGAGCCCGTCTGCGCGGCGCCGATGCCGATGCCGAAGGCGCGCTGGCGACTTACGAACAGCAAGTGCTGCTGGCGCTGGAAGAATCGGAAAACGCATTCAGCGACTACGGTAAACGTCAGCAACGGCTGATCTCGCTGATCCGTCAAAGCGAAGCGAGCCGCGCCGCCGCAGACCTGGCGCAAATCCGCTACCGCGAAGGCACCGTGGACTTCCTCGTCCTGCTGGATGCCCAACGTGAGCGTCTGGCGGCTGAAGATACCCAGGCCTCGGCGGAAACCGACCTTTATCGCGGCATTGTCGCGATCTACAAAGCCCTTGGCGGTGGCTGGCAACCAGAGACGGTCGCCAGCAAGTAATTTTTAAAGAGCTCCTTTGGTTGGCCGCAACCAACCAACTTTTTAGCCCTGCGCCTCATTCGGTCGCGGGGCTTTTTTTTGTTCGTTCGAGAGGGCAACGGATATTACTGTGGGAGCGGACTTGCCCACTCCCACAGAAATTAGCGGTGATTTTCAGTCTTGAGCGTTTCCAGAATGGTTACGGTGGCTGTGGTCCCGGCACGCAAGCGGTTTTTGGCGGCATAGTCGGCGTCAATTTGAATCCGCACCGGCACCCGCTGCGCAAGTTTGACCCAGGTGTAACTGGGGTTGATATTGGCCAGCAGACGATTGCCGGGCAGGTTTTCCCTGTCGGCAATTGCAAATGCAATGCTTTGCACGGTGCCGCCGAACGATTCTCCGCTCATCAATTCAATCCTGACCCGATCGCCCTCCCCGATTCGCGGCAGCTTGGTTTCTTCGAAATAGCCGCTGACGTAAAAAGAATCGCTGTCGACCAGTGCCAGCAGTGCGCCCCCCGCTGTGGCGTAGTCACCCTGTCGGGTCAGCAGGTTGGTCACATAACCACTGACCGGGGCGATGACGCGGGTGCGTTGCAGGTCCAGTTCAGACTGAGTCAACGCCGCGACAGCCAATTGAACGTTAGCCCGCGCCAGCCCCAGATTGGCCTGGTTGCGCAGCAGTTCGGCCTGGGCCACCGCCACTTCGGTGCTGGATTTTTCCCATTCTTCCCCGGAAATCGCCAAACGCTGCTTGAGGGTGCGTCGTCGGCGTTCTTCGCTCTCACGCTGTTTGAGCTGCGCTTCGCTGGCGACGATGGTTGCTTCGGATTGACCAAGGGTGGCCTTGGAAACCTCAACGGAACGCTTGGCATGTTCTACCGCCAGTGTGTAGCGAGCCGGGTCGATCTCGAGCAGTAACTGGCCTTTTTCAACATGCTGGTTGTCCTGGACGCCAAGGCTGACGATGCGTCCCGATACATCCGCAGATAAAGTCACCACGTCGGCACGCACCCGTGCATCCCGGGTCCAGGGCGCGCGGGTGTAGTGTTCCCAGGCGAACCAGCCCAGCACAAAGGCGAGCAATACCACTGCAAGAGTTGCGAGTCGGGAAAGGATTTTTTTCAAGGCATCAGGCTCCCATCACCAGGATCAGCATTGCGCACACGCAGGCGTACAACGCGCCCTCGAACAAGGCTTCGTGCCAGACGAAACGCAGCACGCCCAAGCGTCTCAACAACCAGTCCAGCAGCAGAAAAATCGGCAAGGCCAGCAGCAGGGCCTGGGCGATCGGCGGCAGGTAGACGCCACCTATTTCCAGATCAATGGGCAAGGGCCGGCACTCCTTCCGGTTCTTTGGCATCAAAGTATTGGCGATTTCGCTCCAGAAACGACACCACGATCAGCAGCGCAACGCGCATCCGAAACACCGACCACAGGTGTTCATGAACGACCAACTGCAAGTCGTCCATTTCATCACCCAAGGCGTGCAAGCGTCCGAGCAGCCGGTCAACATCAATTCCCGGGCGCCCGGCGATAAACCTGCCGGTCTCTCTGACCGAATCCTGCAAACGGTTTTGCTGCTCGGTCGTCAGCAACGTATTGCCTGGCCCCTGTTGCCTGAGCTGGTTTAACGCGACGCCCACCGCCATGCAACCGAGGCTGACTTCGAACAGCTCGCTGGACTGCTTGTCCTGGGTGGCCGGCAACAGGCCCAACATCATCGTCAGGCGATCAACCATGCGGCTTTCAAACGCGAATTGCTGCTCATCGGTGGCCGGCGTCTTCAGCAAGGTGTAGACCTGCTCGCAGTTTTCGTTGAACAGTCGCCGAATCCGCAAGGCGGGCCTGAATGGAAAGATCAACGCATAGACACTCAGTGCCAGCGAGGCGGCGCAGATATACGCACCGGCAAACTCGAACCACTGGATGGCCGTGTTTTGGCCGACGCCCGCATTTTGCGGCCCCAGCAACAGCATGGTCGTCAGCCCAAGACCAATGCCTGTGCCGGTGGTTGGCGGACTGGACAGCCCCACCGCGACGGCGTACAGCAAGGGCGCTAACAACAAGGCGAGCAGCTCGAAGTCACTGATCATCGGAACCAGCAAGAACAGATAGAGCGCCGACACCACCAGTGCCAGCCCCAGTCCCCGGGCAAAACTCTGGGCGGCCAGCAACGGCCGGGGAAACGTCGCCATCAGCGAACAGAGAATCCCCACCACGATCATTCCTCCACGAGCCCCGTCCCAAGCGGTCTCGATCCAGATCAGACCGGCCACCATCAGCGCCGTAAAGGCGCGGATTGCGTTCATCGCCGCCAAGGTGAAGTCCAGATGCAGCGGGTTTTCCTGGCCGCGGAACACGCAACTGGCTTCACGTCCATCCTGGATCGCGTCGCTCAGCTCCAGGATCTGCCCCAGTTGCTCCAGCATCCGCGCCTGCTCCCAGCGCAGCGCCCAGGCCAGAGAACGCAACGTGGCAGGCATCGTCTCGGTGAGTTGCTCGGCCTTATAGGCCTGGTCATCGAAACGCTGTTGCAACGCCGTGAAATGATGTCGTGCCTCAGCCGACAACGTGCGCCCCTTCCCGGCCAACTCATCGAGAAAGGCCAATTCTTCGGCGCGCAAAAGCTGGATCTCTTCAGGCAAGTCGCCTTTCCAGCGCGCGGCCAGCAGTTCGCGCTGGTGTCGCAGCGCCGTCAGTCGTGAGGTCAGCAGCACCAATTGATTACCCAGCAATTGCACCAGGCCGTTGGCACTGCGTAAACGGGGAGCATCGAAGTACAAATGCCGCCGCAAACCCTCAAGGGCGCTTATTTCCCCCAGCAATTGCATCTGCCTGCGGTGAAAATCAGCCTCGCTTTCCTCGGTTCGGATGACTGCTGCAGCGTGCGTCGCGAGCAGCTTGATGACTTGATCGATCTTGGCGAAATAGCTCCGGGCTACGGCCTCCGGGCGTGCGGTCAGAAGGCTGACGACGCAGACGCACGCTACCGCCAACAGCGTCTCGGTGACACGGGTGACGGCCAGCAAGAACGTGCCGTCCTGATCCGGCACCGCCAGCAACGCAACCACAACCGCGGTGTAACCGCTCAGGACAAAAGCCTGGGAACTGGTGTAACGCAACAAGGTGCCACCCGCAGTACACAGTGCCAGCCACAAGCCCAGCGTAATAATGAAAGGAATCGGCGCCTGGGGAAAAATGGCCATGATCAACACCGCGACTGCCGCGCCCACAGTGGTGCCGATGACTTGGCCGAAACTGCGGGCCAGAGCCATGCCTCCCAATGGTTGGCTGACGATTACCACCGCCATGATTGACCACTTGGGCTGGTCGAGGTCGAACAGAAAGGCCAGGTACAGCGTCAGCAGCCCGGCCGCGATGGTTCTCAAGGCGAACAATAGCACCCCTTGCCCGGGGTTGATCATCGCCTTGAAGTACTGGAGCAGCGGTTGCATGGGAACACTCTTCGAGCCATCTCCAGCAAGCGTAGTCACTGCTTCAGGGCTTCGACGGGTTTCAATGTCGACGTGACTTGTAGGCAAAATCGCCGGCATCGGACTGAGTCAGGGTTTGACTCACACGCCCACCTGACCGAAGCTGACAGCTTTGCAAAAGCTGCCAGCCCCGGATTCCTGCATGCCCCAGTCCCGCCGCTACTTGCTCATCAGCCTCTGTGTCCTGTTCGCCATCGCTCTTGCCTGGTTTTTCCTGCGCAGCACGACGCCCGTGGTGCCGGAAGCCATCAAGCGCGGCTATAGCGAAGCGTTGACCCAGGCACGTGCCGGGCAACCGGGGGCCGCACGGGTGCTCTACCAGCAGCTGGGTCGCCCTGACCTGTCGCCCAAGCGCCGTGTCTGGCTGCATGCCGAACTGCCGAACTACCCGAGCCCGCAAGCCTTGAAACTGGCGGATGCAGACCTGCAAAACCCGTCGGCCGACGTGCGCATCGCAGCCATCAAAAGCATTGGCGGACTGGTGCCCAGTGGGCAGCGCAGTTTGCTGATCGGACCATTACTCGACGACAGCGAACAAAGCGTCCGGTCTGCCGCGATCAACGCGCTGCTGGGTTTATCGCCGGATGACCTGGGCTTGTATTTCGGGCCGTTGCAGCAAGCCATCGATGCCTGGGAACGGGACCTGAAAAGTCTCCCGGAAAGCGCCGAAACCCAATACCAACTGGCCCGTCTGCACTTGCACAATGCCGAACTGAAAGATGCGCAGCAGGCGCTGGAACGCACGCTGCAACTGGAGCCGGGCAATCTGCCGGCGTTGGTGATGCAGATTGAAGTGCTGGATAAACAAGGCCAAAGCGACGCAGCCCGGCAATTGCTGGCGAAACAGTTGAAGGCTCAACCCGACTCTGCCTACCTGCAACATGCCCTGGGGCTTTGGTTGCTGCATCACGGGCAAAGTGAATTTGCCCTGCTTGGGCTGTCCAAAGCGGTCGAGATAGAGCCGAACAACAAGGATTACCGCTACGACCTTGCGACTACGTTGCACGGTGAGCAAGAGCTGGAAGCGGCGCAGAAACAGTTGCAGGAAATCGTCCAGCGCCATCCGGCGGATCGCAAGGCGCGTGTGCTGCTCATCAACTACTGGAAAGAAAGCGGACAATTGCAGAACGTGCAGATCCTTCTGGCGCAGCTGGAACAACTCAATCCAGACGATCCGGCGTTGCAGCAGGGTTTATAACGCCACTGATATCACACCGGCAAAAAGGTTGAACCGTCGCCACGGCAAAAGGTCAAGTGATCAGGCAGTCCATTCAGGCACTTCAAGCCTGCTGCCTCGCTTCCCCTAGTCATGAGAGGGTTTTTTTTGTCTACATCTAACGAGTTGTTCAGTGCAAAAGCCGCCACCGGCATCGACGGTCTGGATGACATCCTGGCCGGTGGATTGTCCCGCGGCCATGTGTTCTTGCTGGAGGGTGAACCCGGAACCGGCAAAACCACCGTCGCTTTGCATTTTCTGTTGGCCGGCGCCCGTGCCGGCGAGCGCTCGTTGTACATCACGCTTTCAGAAACCGAGCGCGAACTGCGCCAAGGGGCGTTGTCCCACGGTTGGGAGCTGGATGAAAACATCCACATCTTCGAACTGACACCGCCAGAAAGCCTGCTCAATGCCGAGCATCAGCAGAGTCTGCTTTACTCCTCGGACCTTGAACTGGGCGAAGCAACCAAACAGATTTTCGAAGTGGTCGAACGGGTCAAGCCGACCCGTGTGGTCCTCGACAGCCTTTCCGAAATCCGTTTGCTCGCCCAGAGTTCCCTGCGATATCGCCGGCAGATTCTGGCGATCAAGCACTACTTCGTGCGCTACGACGCAACCGTGCTGCTGCTCGATGACCTGACCACCGAATCCCTCGATAAAACCGTGCACAGCGTGGCGCACGGCGTGGTTCGTCTGGAAGAACTGACGCCCAACTACGGCGCCGAACGCCGGCGCATTCGTGTCGTGAAGTACCGCGGTCAAAAGTACCGTGGCGGTTTCCATGACTTCACCATCATGGGCGACGGTGTGCACGTGTTCCCTCGTCTGGTCGCCGCTGAACACCGCGGCGGTTATATCCGCCAGCAGTTGACCAGCGGCATCAAGGAAATGGACGCCCTGCTCGGCGGGGGCATCGAGACCGGTTCGAGCACGCTGATTCTCGGCCCAGCCGGTACCGGCAAGTCGCTGATCTCGATGATCTTCGCCGCCGCGGCCGTCGCCCGGGGTGAGAAAGCCGCGCTGTTTATCTTCGATGAAGAGCTGGGACTGCTGTTCGAACGCATGAAAAACATGGGCATCGACCTGCAGGCGCTGCAAGACACCGGCAACCTGCTGATCGAGCAAGTCGACGCCGCCGAACTGTCCCCCGGCGAGTTCTCGCACCGGGTTCGTCGTTGCGTCGATGAGCGCAACATCAAAACGGTGGTGATCGACAGCATCAACGGCTATCAGGCCGCAATGCCCGAGGAAAACGCGCTGGTGCTGCACATGCACGAGTTGCTGCTGTACCTCAATCGCCGAGGCGCCGCGACGTTCATGACCGTGGCCCAACATGGGCTGGTCGGGGACATGCAGGCCCCGGTCGACATTACTTATCTGGCTGACACGGTGATTCTGTTGCGCTACTTCGAAGCGGTAGGCAAGGTTCGCCGGGCCATTTCAATTATCAAGAAACGCACCGGCAGCCACGAATCGACCATTCGCGAATACCGCATCGGCAGCGCAGGCATGACCATCGGCGAGCCTTTGGATGCATTCCAGGGTGTATTGCGCGGCGTTCCAACCTATCTGGGTGCCAGCCAGCCACTGCTCAAGGATGATGAACGGTGAGCGTTGTCGAGGCGATGTCCGAGCGCGCGCTTATTCTCGCGCCGCTGGGACGTGACAGCCAGATTGCACTGATGATGCTTAACGAGGCGGGATTCGAAGGTCTTGTGACACGGGATCTGGTCACGCTGTGCAGCGAGCTGGCACAAGGTGCCGGCCTGTTGTTGATTTCTTCGGAAGCCTTGCTGGGTTGCGACCTCGAACCGCTGCTGGGCTTGATCGAGGAACAACCGGCCTGGTCAGACCTGCCGATCGTACTGTTGACCCACCACGGCGGGCCGGAACAAAACCCCGCGTCACGTCTCGGACCGCAATTGGGCAACGTGACCTTCCTCGAGCGCCCGTTTCATCCGGTCACATTGATCAGCCTGGTCACTACCGCATTGCGTGGGCGACGACGGCAGTATGAAGCCAGGGACCGGTTGATTGACCTGAGCCAAAGCGAACTGCGTCTGCAAAATACGCTGGAAACCCTCGAACAACAGGTCGAGGAACGTACCGCCCAACTGCGTCATAACGAAGAAGCCCTCAGACAGTCGCAGAAAATGGAGGCTGTCGGCCAACTCACCGGTGGTATCGCCCACGACTTCAACAACATGTTGACCGGCATCATCGGCAGCCTCGAGTTGCTACGTCGACGCCTGGCCCGAGGTCGCACCGATGACCTGGACGGCCTGATCGATCTGGGGGTGACCTCGGCCAATCGCGCGGCCGGTCTGACCCATCGTCTGCTGGCGTTTTCCCGACGCCAGTCGCTGGATTCAAAACCCGTGAATATGAATACCCTGGTGGTGTCCATGGGCGAACTCCTGCAGCGCAGCATCAACGAAAGCATTCAGCTGGACATGCAGTTGAGCGAGGACTTGTGGGTGGCCGAGGCCGATCCCAACCAGCTCGAAAGCGCCCTCCTCAACCTGGTGCTGAACGCCCGCGACGCCATGCCCGAAGGCGGGAAACTGGTGGTCAACACCTCGAATCAGCATCTGGACAAAGGTTTCACGCAGGTTCACAGCAACCTGCAACCGGGTGATTACGTCGTGCTGCGCGTGACCGACACTGGCTGCGGCATGCCGGAAGGCACCATCACCAGAGCCTTTGATCCGTTCTTCACGACCAAACCGATCGGCCAGGGCACCGGTTTGGGCTTGTCGATGATTTACGGTTTCAGCAAGCAATCCCACGGCCACGTCACCATCGAGAGTGAAGTGGGCAACGGTACGACGGTGAGCCTGTATCTTCCGCGCTACAACGGTGCGCTAGTCGAGGACACGCTGATCGACATCGCACACGCGCCTCATGCTCAGGACGGAGAAACCGTGCTGATCGTTGAGGATGATCCGGCGGTACGGGTGTTGGTCAGCGCGGTACTGAGTGAGTTGGGCTACGCCTTCGTCGAAGCAGGCGATGCCGACAGCGCGGTGCCGATTCTCGATTCCGGCCAGCGTATCGATTTGTTGATCAGCGATGTGGGATTGCCAGGGATGAATGGCCGGCAACTGGCGGAAATCGGTCGGCAGTACCGGCCTGATCTGAAAGTATTGTTCATTACCGGTTATGCCGAACACGCGGCAGTGCGCGGTGGATTCCTTGACCCGGGCATGCAGATGATCACTAAGCCGTTCACCTTCGACCTGTTGACGGTCAAGGTGCGGGAGATGATCCGAATCTGAAAGCCCCCATGACGGGGGCTTCGGGGCTATTTACGACAGCATTTCCTGCATCAGCTCTTGCAACACATCCAGATCGAACGGCTTGCCGAGGATCGGCGCCTTGCGCGTGATCGGGCTGTCGGTCTCGCGGATCTCCTGCGGATAACCGCTGATAAATATCACTTTGAGCTCTGGTCGCAGCTTTACGGCAGGCTCGGCGATCTGCACGCCGGAAATGCCGCCAGGCAGGCGAAAATCAGTGATCATCATGTCCAGGTGCGGCTTGCTCGCCAATATTTCGAAGGCCTGCTCGCCGTTTTCGGCCTGCAGCACCCGGTAACCCTCACCCGACAAGTAAGCGGACAATACCATCAGAATCGAGGGGTCATCCTCGACAATGAGTACTACATCTTGTGCATCTTCACTCATGGGAAGCCTTTGTTCGGTCAATAGCTGCTGATACGACCATGGGGTCGATCAGAGGTTGCGTTTATCCGGCTGTTTTCCTACAACGGCAGACAAACGCGAAATAAGGCGCCCTCGTTGATCTTGCTCTCGACGGCGATGGAGCCGCCATGGGCGGCGACGATCTGCTCGGAAATAAACAGCCCCAGTCCCAGCCCCGCGACCACGGTTTTGGCTGACACCCGTTCGAACTGTTGAAAAATGCGCTTCTGGTTTTCTTCACTGATACCGATCCCGCGGTCCTGCACTTCGACCCGTGCCTGACCCTCGTGACTGTAGACCCTGACATCAATCAGGCTCTTGCCACCATAACGCAAGGCGTTGGTCAGCAGATTTGAAATCACTTGTTCGATACGAAATTCGTCCCAATTGCCGACCACTGGCTGCTCGGCGGTAAACGCAACGGAACACTCGGCGGCGTCAACTTGCGGCGCGAAGTTTTGCAGCAGGTTGCTGACCAACTGCACGAGGTCAAATCTGGTCGAGCGGATCGACAACTTGCCGGTGCGGATGCGTGACACATCCAACATGTCTTCAATGAGACGGATCAGGCTTTTGATCTGGCGCTCGTCACGGTCGACCATGGCGTGCATCTTGTCGAGGGTGAACGCCGACGCGTTGTCCCGGGCCAGATGCATCTTGCGCAGCTGGGTTTCGAGGATCAGGCCATTGAGTGGCGTGCGGACTTCGTGGGCGACGATCGACATGAAGTCATCGCGCATGCGCACCGCTTGCTCCAGTTCATTCTGGGTGGTCTGCAACTGCTTGAGCAGCGCTTCCTGCTCGCGGCGAGCCTGCTCCAGCTCTTCAACCTGTTGCTTCATCGCCTTGCTTTGGCGGTAGAGGTCGACGAAGACGTTGACCTTGCTTTTGACGGCGTGAATATCCAGTGGCTTGTGCAGGAAGTCCACGGCCCCGCTTTCGTAACCCTTGAACGCGTAGTTCAGCTCGCGGCCTGCGGCACTGACAAACACGATCGGGATGTTCTTGGTCTTCTCTGTACCGCGCATCAGCTCGGCCAGTTCAAAGCCGTTCATGCCCGGCATCTGTACGTCGAGAATGGCCATGGCGAATTCGTGTTGCAGCAGCAACGACAAGGCTTCGTCGGCGGACAAGGCTTTGTAGACCATGCGGTCTTCACGCTTGATCAGCGCCTCAAGTGCCAGCAGGTTCTCCGGCAGATCGTCGACAATCAGCAATTTGGCTTGGATGTTACTTAGCATGCTATTCGTTCCAGCTCGACAAGCAGACGGCCGATGCCGCGTATTGGGAGAATGTGGTCAGGGCAGTGCAAATCCAGCGCCGCCCGAGGCATGGTCGCGACCTGGGCTTCGTCCGGGTCCTGCACGATGGTCAGGCCGCCGCAACGTTTGACCCGCGCCAATCCGTGTGCGCCATCACGGTTCGCGCCAGTCAGCAGCACGGCCGCCAGGCCTGGGCCATAGACATCGGCCGCCGACTCGAACAGAAAATCAATGGAAGGCCGCGAGTAATGCACGCGATCCTCAAGGCTCAGGGAAAAACTGCGGTCCTGCTCCACTGACAAGTGATAGCCCGGAGTGGCGAAATACAACGTTCCGGCTGCCACATCAATTTTGTCGCCCGCTTCCTCGACAGGCATGGAGACCCGGCGGGCAAAGACTTCGGCCAGTTGGCTGCGGCGCTCGTCGGGCAGGTGCAGGACTACGATGATCGGCAGCATGAAACCTTTACGCAACGGACTGAGAATGTTGAGCAATGCCTCCACCCCACCGGCCGAAGCGCCGATCACGATAGCGTCTATCGAAGGCAAATCCGCTGCATTGTTCATGATTTACGGTAAATCCGTTCTTGTTTGACCAAGGGCGAAAACTGGTTGCCGAAGGCGGAAAAATCCGGGGTTTCCTTACTGCCCAGGACCAGGAATCCTCGATGACAAAGGGATTCATGGAACAAACCGAACGCGCGATCCTGAAGCTTTTTATTGAAATAAATCAAAACATTACGGCACGAAATCAATTGGGTTTCTGAAAAGACGCTGTCCGTCGCCAGGCTGTGATCGGCGAACGTCACGTTCTCACACAACGTCTTGTCGAAAATCGCGTAGCCATACGCCGCCGTGTAGTAGTCGGCGAACGAACGCTGGCCACCGGCCTGCTGGTAGTTGTGAGTGTAGGCGCGGACATTCTCCATGGAGAAAATCCCCTGTTTGGCCTTCTCCAGCGAGCGCGGATTGATATCGGTGGCGTAGATGATCGTGCGATCGAGCAAGCCTTCTTCGCGCAGCAGAATCGCCATCGAATAGACTTCTTCACCCGTGCTGCAACCGGCGATCCAGATCTTGATCGACGGATAGGTCTTGAGCAGTGGCACGACTTCCTTGCGGATCGCGAGGAAATGCGAAGGATCGCGAAACATTTCGCTGACCGGGATCGTCAGCAATTGCAACAACTGCATGAACGCGGTTGGATCGTGCAGCACCTTTTCTTGCAGGGCCGAAATGGTATTGCACTCGAATTGCGCCAACGCATGATTGACCCGTCGCTTGATCGAAGCGCCGGAATAATCGCGAAAGTCGTAGCTGTACTTGAGGTAGATCGCCTCGATCAACAACCGCAATTCGATCTCGCTGTTTCGCGCCACTGTTTCAATGCGTTCCACTAAATGCGTTCCATCTTCGGTAACCACACGCGAATCAGCGAAAACAGGCGATCCAGGTCAATGGGCTTGGCCAGGTAATCGTTGGAGCCGGCTTGCAGGCAGCGCTCCTGATCGTCCTTCATGGCCTTGGCCGTCACCGCAATGATGGGCAGCTTGCGCCAGCGCGGGTCCTTGCGGATCTCGATGGTGGCTTCGAAACCGTCCATCTCCGGCATCATCACGTCCATCAACACCAGATCGATGTCCTCGACTTCATTCAGTTTTTCAATCGCCTCACGACCGTTCCGGCCGATGACCACGACTGCACCCTTTTGCTCCAAAGCGCTGGTCAGGGCGAAGATGTTGCGTACATCGTCGTCCACCAGCAGCACTTTGCGGCCTTCGAAGACCTTGTCGCGGCTGCGCGCGGTCTTGAGCATCCGTTGGCGTTCATGGGACAACCTGGATTCGACTTTGTGCAAAAAGAGTGTGACCTCATCCAGCAAACGCTCGGGTGAGCGAGCGCCTTTGATGATGATCGAGCGCGAGTACTTGCGCAGCTCAGCCTCTTCGTCCCGGGTCAGGTTGCGTCCGGTGTAAACGATGACCGGCGGGAACGAGCAGATATCTTCGGTGGACATGCGCTTGAGCAGGTCGTTGCCAAGCATGTCCGGCAGCTTCAGGTCGATGATCATGCAATCGAAAATGGTCGTGCGCAGCAGGTCGAGCGCTTCCTGGGCGAAGCCGACGGCGGTGATTTCAATGTCCTCGTCGCCGATCAGGCGAGCAATGCTGTCGCGTTGCAAATCATCGTCTTCGACCAGCAGCACCCGTTTGACCTTCTGGGTCAGCTTGGCCTCGAGGCGGGCAAACACGTCCTTGAGTTCTTCGCGAGTGGTCGGCTTGACCGCATAACCGATCGCGCCCATGTGCATGGCCGCCTCGACCCGATCTTCCACCGAAATCACATGCACCGGAATGTGGCGGGTTTCGGCATGTTCTTTCAGACGCTGCAATACGGTCAGCCCGGAATGGTCCGGCAGGCGCATGTCCAGCAAAATGGCGTCGGGAATGAACTCCTTGGCCAGGTCGTAGCCTTCATCGGCCCCGTGAGCGACCAGGCACTGGTAACCCAGTTCGTGGGCCAGATCGTAGAGAATGTTTGCAAAATTCGGCTCATCTTCCACCACCAGGATGCAACGGGTGGTGAATGGCGCCTTGCTGCGGTCATCATCGAAACGTGGAATGTCGACTTCGGCAATCAGCGGCACCAGCGCGGGCGTTGTCACCCTAGGTTTTGCGGCGACCGGGGTAGCCTGCATCGGCGCGAGGGGCGCATCACCCGGTTCTACGTATTGCTGCGGCAGCACGAGGGTGAACACACTGCCCTGCCCCGGCTCGCTGGTGACGCTGATCGAACCGCCCAGCAACGCCGCCAGATCGCGGGAAATCGACAGGCCTAGCCCCGTGCCGCCATAACGGCGATTGGTGGTGCCGTCGGCCTGGCGGAAGGCTTCGAAAATGCTGTCCTGCTGGTCGGCGGCGATGCCGATCCCGGAATCGCGGACGATAAAGGCGATGCCGTCGTTCGGCTGGGACGCCACCGTGAGGCTGACGATGCCTTTTTCGGTAAATTTCACCGCGTTCGACAGCAGATTCTTAACGACTTGCTCCAGACGCTGGCGGTCGGTGAACAGCATCATCGGCGAACCGGGCTGCACGTCGACCTCGAACTCCAGCTTCTTGTCAGCGGCCATCGGCTCGAACATTCCGCGCAGTCCGTCCACCAGACGCGCAACGCTGGTGTTCTCGGGGCGCATTTCCAGCTTGCCGGCCTCGACCTTGGAAATATCGAGAATGTCATTGATCAGATTGAGCAAGTCATTGCCGGCGGAGTAGATCGACTCGGCGAACTTCACCTGCTCGGCGCTGAGATTTTCCTGAGGGTTTTCCGCCAGCAACTTGGCCAGGATCAGCGAACTGTTCAACGGCGTGCGCAGTTCGTGGGACATGTTGGCGAGGAACTCGGACTTGTACTTGCTCGATCGCTGCAATTCTTCGGCGCGCTCTTCAAGCTGGGCCTGGGCCTGGTTGAGCTCGGTGTTCTTCAAGTCCATCGCATCACGCTGATCGGCCAGGATCTGTGCCTGATCGGCGAGTTGTTCGTTGGTCTGCTCCAACTCGACTTGCTGGGTTTCCAGGTGAGCCTGGGACTCCTTGAGAATCCGCGATTGCTCTTCGAGCTCTTCGTTGGCGGTCTTGAGTTCTTCTTGCTGAACTTGCAGCTCTTCGTTGAGCTGCTGGGTTTCTGCCAGCACTTCCTGCAAACGCTGACGGTAGCGAGCGGCCTCGATTGACGTGCCGATGTTGCCGGCGATCAGCTCGAGCAATTCGACGTCGCGGTCGTCCAAGGGGCGCAGGAAACCCAACTCGATCACGCCATTGACCCGATCATCGTCGCTGGTGGGCACCACGAGCACGCTACGCGGCAGGCCTTCGCCCAGACCGGAGCTGACTTTGAAATAGTCGCTTGGCACGTCATCGAGACGGATCAGGCGAGCCTGTTGCGCCACCTGGCCGACAATCCCTTCATCGCTGTAAATCTGCTGGTCGCGCTCTTCCTGCTCGCGAGAAAAACCGTAGGACGCTATTCGTCTGAGGCCGCCATGTTCTTCGCGCACATAAATAGCAGCGACCGCAGTGCCCAGATATTGCGCGCAGAACTGCAGGATGTTGCGCCCCAACAGATTCAGGGACAGTTGCCCCAGCACCTGCTCGGCCAGTTCGGTCTGGCCGTTGCGCAGCCACGCTTGCTGTTCCAGGCGCCGGGCGCTGGCCTGTTGTGCGGCGAGGTTGGCGCTATAGCTTTGGGACAGGTTGAGCAAATCGCGACGACCGATATAGGCCAGCAAACCGCTGATGCCGAGGATGAACAGCAGGTAAAGGGAGATGCTCCAGATCGTGGTGCGGCGCACTTCCTCGTTGCGCGTGGTGCGCAACTGCTGCTCCATGTCGATCACGCCTTCGAATTGCTTGCGGATTTCGTCGGTCAGCCGTTTGCCCTGCCCAGCTTTGACAGCACCGCGATAATCACCGTTGGTGCGCTGCAACTCGATCATGGATTGCGCATAGTTGGCCCACTCAACCTGCAAGGCCTGGAGTCGGCGCAGACGATCGGTCTGAACCGGATTGTCGGCCGTGAGTTCGAGCAAAGTATTGAGCGCGACCGCGATTCTCGGCTTGGCCGTTTCGTAAGGGTCGAGAAAATGCTCATCGCCGCTGAGCAGAAAGCCGCGCATCCCCGTTTCCAGATCAACGGTCAGTTTCACCGCCTCATTGGCGTTATTGATCACCCGGTCGGTGTGCTCGACCCACTGGATTACCGACAGCAGGTAAGTGATCAGTGAGACAAAGAACACCGCGCTGAGCACACCAACGCCCAACGGCAGACTGATGTTGCGGCTCAGGAGTTTACGGAATCGTTGCTCATCAACCGAAGACGCAGGGGTCATGGGGAGGCCTTGTCGAACTGTTCAAAACCAGGGAGTTTGCCCCAAAACGGGCACATTGATCCAACTTTCTGCGGCCTGTCCGGGCAAATCCCCGCATTTAGCTGCGATCGATCAAAGGAGCGGTTATCCTGCCGTCTCTTGTACAGCTATTCTTTTTTGCACAACGCCGGGAACTTGTCGGGATCTGCCACTTACTCATGATAGAGCCCGGCGATTTCGATCGACCTGCGACCCTGAATTTACCTTGAGAGCCCTCTTATGTCCTCCACCCCGTCCACCATCCTGGTAGTAGAAGACGATGCCATCGTGCGCATGCTGATCGTCGATGTACTGGAGGAACTGGAGTACAAGGTCCTTGAGGCCGATGGCAGCGAAAAGGCACTGGAGTTTCTCAACGATGAGGACCAGCACATCGATTTGATGATGACCGATGTGGGTTTGCCGGTGATGGATGGCAGAGAACTGGCGAAACAGGCGCGGATGCTGCGTCATGAGTTGCCGATCCTGTTCGCCAGCGGTTATGCCGAGAGCATCGAGCTCCCTGTGGGCATGCAGGTGATTGGAAAGCCGTTTTCGATTGATCAGTTGCGCGACAAGGTCAAAGGCATGCTTGCTTAATCATTCATTACATTTTCTTAGGCGCACTTTTTCCAAAAAATGGTTTGCCGTGTCAACGGCAAACCTTAGCTGCCTATAAATGATCCTGCTGCACTTGAGCAATCAATGCGCCTTCCCTGTTTATTGAAACAATCCATCACACTAACAACCTTGCTACCGGACCTGTGCGGATAAACCTGAGCACGTTTTCCATAGCCTTAGCCTGCCCACCACCGGGTGCACAGGCCGCCCTGGATGGCAGAACATTCCATCGACGTCGTGATCCCTTGCGGCCAGATATGGTTAAATCCCGCGCCTCTCGCGTCACTCAGCCCTCATCCCGAGTCAAGGAAATACCGTTCATGAATCAGCCCCGCGCAACCAAAGTCCTCGTCATTGGTTACGTCTGGCCCGAGCCCCGCTCTTCGGCCGCCAGCGGGCATGTGATGCAGATTCTGGATACGTTTCTGAAACAAGGCTGGGATATTACCTTCAGCAGTCCGGCCGGTACCGGTGAACATCGCGCGGATCTGACGGCGCTAGGCATTCGCGAAGTCCCTATCGAATTGAACAACAGCAGCTTCGACGACTTCGTCAGCCAACTGGCCCCGGATATCGTGCTGTTTGATCAATTCATGATGGAAGAACAATTCGGCTGGCGTGTCGAGAAACACTGCCCCGACGCCTTGCGAGTGCTTGAAACTTCGGATCTGCAAAGCCTGCGGCACGCCCGGCATCAGCGTCTCAAGGATCGCTTGAAGACCAGCGACGATAACAATGATTTCACTGACCTGTTCGCACCGGCATTGCGCGAAGAGTTTGACTTGATGGCCGATACCGATCTGGCCAAACGGGAAATGGCCGCGCTGTATCGTTGCGATTTGAACCTGATGATCTCTGAAGTGGAAATCGAGTTGCTGGTCGAGCAGTTCAAGATGCCGCGCAATTTGCTGCACTGGTGCCCGTTGATGGTCGAACCGCCGAGCGTGCCGGCGGCTGCCTTTGAAGATCGGGCGCACTTTCTCAGCATCGGTAACTTTCGACATGCGCCGAACTGGGATGCGGTGCTCTGGATGAAAACGGCGATCTGGCCGTTGATCCGCGAACAACTACCCGGCGCCCAACTGCACATCTATGGCGCTTACACGCCGCCCAAGGCTACTGCGCTGCATAACGCGGCCCAAGGATTCCATGTCATGAACTGGGCGGAAGACGCCTTGCAAGTGATGTCGGCGGCGCGCGTGTGCCTGGCACCGCTGCGTTTCGGCGCGGGCATCAAGGGCAAGATCATCGACGCCATGCTGTGTGGCACGCCTACAGTCACAACGCCTATCGGCGCAGAAGCAATGCACGGCCAGCATCCCTGGCCTGGCGCCGTGGCCCGGACGGCACGGGAGTTCGCCGATGATGCGGTGCGGTTGTACAAGGATGAAGCACTCTGGACGGACGCCCAATCCAGAGGGCAGGTGTTGTTGGCCAATCGTTATAGACAAGCCGAACATGGCCCGGCACTTATCGAAAAGTTAATAGACTGCCAACAACGCCTCGCCCAACTTAGAACGGATAACTTTACCGGCAGCATGTTGCGTCATCACCACCATAAAAGTACGCAGTATATGGCGCAATGGATTGAAGCAAAAAACCGCACTCACTAACTATCGACACTATCGCTACACACTTTGCATCGTCACGCTTATTGACCCCTTCCACACCCCATCTTATAAATAACTCGCCGGATTAGACTCAGACAAACTTATCCGGCGGCTTTTATCTAACTTACCACTTGATGCAAGGATGCATTAAATGACTACCATTGTTCAAAACAATCTGACACTTAACAACTGGATGGCCAGCACGCCGGCCATTGACACATTGTCACTCTGCGAATTGACCCTGCCGGGCACCCATAACGCTGGCAGCGACTGGAAAGCCTCTTGGCCGCTTATTCCAGGCGCCCACTGGCTGGCTTGTCAGCACCAATCGTTTTACTCGCAACTGTGCAAAGGCTCTCGAGCGTTGGATATCCGACTCGTATTTGACGCCAAGGAACCGGGGCTTGGAAAGTTCCGAATGCATCACAACGGCTACCGCAACAATCGTACCTTGGGGAACTTGTTTACCGACCTGAGGCAGTTTCTTGACGAGAACCCCGATGAATTCATTGTCCTGGACTTCCACGAACTAAAAGGGGATGCGTTTGATTACACTTTTTTCAACAACATGATGATCCATCTTATGGGGCACCTGATAATTCCCACTCGAAACCGTTCTCTGAGCCTGCATCAACTCAAGCAAATCAGTTCTGAGCAAAGGCTCCTGGTCGCGGCCCCTGGGCATTGGCAGCTTGATCGAAACGTGTTCCTTGAACAGATTGAACACCAATGGTCTGGCAGCGGTATCACAAGCGCCGCCGATCTGCAGAAGCACATTACGAGCGTCCTGACCTACCCGCCAGGCACATGGGCACCATGGTCGCTCTCGGCAGCGAGTTACAGCGCCCTCGGTGGCCCCGTGGATATTCATGATGAACTCAATGCCTGGTTCGACCCGGAAAAAAGTGATTGGGCGGCAAAGTGCAACATCATCAATGTTGACTTCATTGAAGAGTCGCAAATTGTTTCCTATTGCCGAACCGCAAACGTATATAAAGCCGCCAAACGAGCCAACTAATCGGCGTACCATTAAACGGCTATCTATGTGTAACTGTTTCCATGACTGGAAATCCTCTTACTCACTTCTATGCTGGGTCATGAAAGCCTTTCTGCGCAGGGCGATCAACACAGGTGTGGCGTGCAGCCAACTCTGATACATGAATTTCGTCGCCCCACGGAGGGGGCGCGTCAACGACAAGGAACTGTCATGACCCAAAACACAGCGGGCACGTTAGACAAACAAAAGTGGATGAGTAACGTCCTGGATATCCATCGATTAAAATTGACCGATATCGTCTGGCCGGGCGCCCATAACGCCGGCATGGATAAACAGGCACCCAATTATGATGTGGTTATCGGCAACTGGACGACGTGTCAAAACGGTTCATTTGCCTGGCAACTGTCCAACGGTGCCCGGGCCTTTGATATCCGCCTGGGTTACACCGAGGGCGCGGACCAGTCGATTTTCTATTTTCACCACAACGGATACCAGTCCCATCGGGTCCTCGATGAACTGATGACAGACGTGTCAGCGTTCCTTGACCGCAATCCCGATGAGTTCATCGTGCTGGATTTCCACCAACTCGCGGATGGGTCCAAACCCTTTGATTATCAGAAACTCAACGATCTTCTGGTGAGTCGACTCGGGCAGCGAGTGATCCCCCCCGGCGACGCCGAAAAAACCATCGGCGAACTGAAGCGGATCAGTCCTCGCCGCCGGGTGGTGTTGGCGGCGCATGGACGGCGGGAACTGGATGAGGATTACTTCTGGCCGCGCATCCCGCACAAGTGGATAAACAAACGGTTTACCGATACCGAGGATCTGCAAAACCATGTTTCCAGCACACTCGAAGACGCGCCGTACGAAACGTTTCTATGGTCGTTATCAGCCACCAGCTACGCATTTCTGGGAGGGCCTCAGGACATCAAAACCCAGATCAATGACTGGTTCAATCCCACCCGGGACTGGGTCACGCGCTGCAGCATCATCAATACCGACTTTTTCGACGAATCAGAGATCGTTCGTTATTGCTGGACGGCCAACAGCATGAAAGCGGTTTACGGCCATGCGTTGCATGAGCGGACTCCGGGCTGACACACGGAACGTTGCACACTGGCATTAGGGGCCTGGAAAGAGGCATGATCAGGGCGCAATGATAATAAAAAGCGCCCTGACATGACCCGAACCGCCAGAGTCACCGATCCTTCCTACGAACTGATGGACGACCATAACGGGTTGTCGATCATCTATCGCCAGCATGGATTCCCCTGCCCGTTGGTGCGGTGGCATTTCCACAAGGAGTACGAGCTGCACCTGATCGTCGCCAGTTCCGGCAAGGTGTTCATCGGCGATTACATTGGCAACTTCTACCCGGAAACCCTGTTCTTGACCGGCCCGAATCTGCCTCACAACTGGATCAGCCAGGTGGCCGAAGACGAGGTAGTGCCCAAGCGCGACATGCTGGTCAATTTCACGGATGAATTGTTCGAGAGCGGTCATCAGGTATTCGCAGAACTGAAGACCCTTGCGCCACTGCTGGAGCGCGCGCAGTACGGCATCGAATTTCGTTGCAAGCGCACCATCCGCCAGGCCATGACGTTGATGCAACGCATCGCCGACACTAAAGGCGTCACCCGGCTCGGGCACTTTTTCATACTGCTGGAGCTGCTCGCGGCCTCTGACGATTTTCAGTTGCTGTCGGGTGCCACCACGCCGCAACTGGCGGATGAACACAATATCGATCGCACCAACCGGGCGGTGGATTACATTTTTGCGCATTACGCCCGGGACCTGCCGCTCGAGGAAGTCGCCGAGCATTTAGGCATGAAGCCAACGTATTTCAGCCGGGTGTTCAAGCAAGCCACCGGGCGCTGCTTCATCGAGTTCGTCAATCGCCTGCGCATCAGCAAGTCCTGCGAGTTGCTGGCCGATGGCGACAAACCGGTGACCGATGTGTGTTTCGAATCGGGTTTCAACAATATTTCCAACTTCAATCGGCGGTTCCAACAGCTCAAGGGCATGACGCCCTCGCATTACCGGCGGCTGGCGGTACAGCGGCTGACCGAACAGAATCTGGCCTGAACGTCTTGGTCACAGGGCGTTCTGGGCCATACGCCATACCTTTAGGCGCGAGGCTTGCCCGCGAAGGGGGCCAGAAAACCTGTACAAAATCGATGACTGTTCACCTCTGTGAAGCCTGTCCTTGTATCTCCCCCCATTAATCCCAGTGCAAAAAAGTATCGATTCAAGTGCGACGGATGATTTGTCACATCCTCAATTGAAGGCTGTAATCAGTGCACATTCTTCCTGCCCTCGGAAGACACAAAAACAATAACTGTCCTTCTGTCCCCCATCGGGTGCAGAAAAGGAGTGCACGATGCAACCTTCTGTAAAAGCTCTGCTTGCCCTCACCTGCATGACCCTCAGCAGCGTCAGTCTTGGCGCTCAGACGCTGACCATCGCCACCGTCAACAACAGCGACATGATCCGCATGCAAAAGCTCTCGAAAACCTTCGAGGCCGAGCATCCGGACATCAAGCTCAATTGGGTGGTGCTGGAAGAAAACGTCCTGCGCCAACGCCTGACCACTGACATCGCCACCCAGGGCGGGCAGTTCGACGTGCTGACCATTGGCATGTACGAAGCCGCACTCTGGGGCGCCAAGGGCTGGCTGGAGCCGATGAAGGATCTGCCGGCCACCTACGCCCTCGACGATGTGTTCCCTTCGGTGCGTGAAGGCCTTTCGGTCAAGGGCTCGCTCTACGCCCTGCCGTTTTACGCGGAAAGCTCCATCACCTATTACCGCACCGACCTGTTCAAGGACGCCGGGCTGACCATGCCCGAGCGCCCGACCTGGACCCAGATCGGCGAATTCGCCAGCAAGCTCACCAATAAAGACAAAGAACAGTACGGCATCTGCCTGCGTGGCAAGGCCGGTTGGGGCGAGAACATGGCGCTGATCACCACCGTCGCCAATGCCTATGGGGCACGCTGGTTTGATGAGCAGTGGAAGCCGGAATTCACTGGTCCTGAGTGGAAAAACGCCTTGAATTTCTACGTCGACACCATGAAGAAATCCGGCCCGCCGGGTGCCTCCAGTAACGGCTTCAACGAAAACCTTGCGTTGTTCAACAGCGGCAAGTGCGCGATCTGGGTAGACGCCAGCGTTGCCGGTTCCTTCGTCACCGACAAAACCCAAAGCAAGGTCAGCGAGCACGTTGGCTTTACTTATGCGCCGCATGAGACCACCGACAAAGGTTCAGCCTGGTTGTATTCCTGGGCGCTGGCGATCCCGACCAGTTCCAAGGCCAAGGACGCGGCGAAAACCTTCAGTGCCTGGGCTACCTCCAAGGAATACGGCGCATTGGTTGCCGAAAAAGACGGTATCGCCAACGTGCCGCCCGGCACTCGGGCCTCGACCTACAGCGAGGCTTACATGAGCGCCGCACCGTTTGCCAAGGTCACGCTGGAATCACTGAAAGCGGCGGACCCGAGCAAACCGACCCTCAAACCGGTGCCTTACATTGGCATCCAGTTGGTGACTATCCCTGAATTCCAGGCGGTGGGCACCCAGGTCGGCAAGTTGTTCTCGGCGGCGCTGATTGGCCAGACCACGGTCGACCAGGCACTGACGGCGGCCCAGCAAACCACCGAACGTGAGATGAAACGCGCCGGTTATCCCAAATAACCCCTAGCCATCCAAATTGTGGCGAGGGCGCTTGCTCCCGCTGGGCTGCCTAGCGGCCCCAAATCCGGGAAACGCGATTCATCAGACAGACCGCATTTTCCGGATTTGCGACTGCTTCGCAGCCGAGCGGGAGCAAGCTCCCTCGCCACAGGGTCTCGCCGTATTTCGAGCAAGTGATCGCCATGAATATTTCAACTGCCAAAGCTCACATGGACATCCCCCAACCGGTGCGTAAAAGCCGATTGGCCAATCCCGGCTGGTTTCTGGTCAGCCCCTCGGTGGCGTTGTTGCTGCTGTGGATGATCGTGCCGCTGGGCATGACCGTTTACTTTTCAATGATCCGCTACAACCTTCTCTATCCCGGCGAAAACGAATTCGTCGGGCTGGAGAACTTCACGTACTTCCTGACTGACTCCGGGTTCATGCCCGGCGCCACCAACACCCTGTTGCTGGTCGGCAGCGTGCTGCTAATCAGCGTGGTACTGGGTGTGCTGATCAGTGCCTTGCTGGAGGCCAGCGAATTCCTCGGTCGCGGCATCGTGCGGGTGATGCTGATCTCGCCGTTTTTCATCATGCCCACCGTCGGTGCGCTGATCTGGAAGAACCTGATTTTCCATCCGGTGTCGGGGATTCTCGCCTACGTCTGGAAGCTGTTCGGCGCACAGCCGGTGGACTGGCTGGCGCACTACCCGCTGCTGTCGATCATCATAATCGTGTCCTGGCAATGGCTGCCCTTCGCGATCCTGATCCTGATGACCGCCATGCAATCCCTCGACCAGGAACAGAAAGAAGCCGCACGCCTCGACGGGGCCGGGCCGATCGCGATCTTCTGGCACCTGACCCTGCCGCACCTGGCACGGCCGATTGCGGTCGTGGTGATGATCGAAACCATCTTCCTGCTCTCGGTGTTCGCCGAAATCTTCACCACCACCAACGGCGGTCCCGGCTATGCCTCGACCAACCTGGCGTACCTGATCTACAACCAGGCGCTGGTGCAGTTCGACGTCGGCATGGCGTCCGCCGGCGGCTTGATCGCGGTGGTGATCGCCAACATCGCGGCCATCGTGCTGGTGCGCATGATCGGCAAAAACCTGACCGACAAGACCTGAGGCCTGCGCCATGACTCTTCAACAATCCCGCCGCCTGCAAAGCCTGCTGCTCGGCACCCTGGCCTGGGCCATCGCGATCCTGATCTTCTTCCCGATTTTCTGGATGGTGTTGACCAGTTTCAAAACCGAAATCGACGCCTTCGCCACGCCGCCGCAGTTCATCTTCACGCCGACGCTGGAGAACTACCTGCACATCAACGAGCGCAGCGATTACTTCAGCTTCGCCTGGAACTCGGTGGTGATTTCGTTCAGCGCTACGGCTCTGTGCCTGCTGATCGCGGTGCCGGCGGCCTACTCCATGGCGTTCTACGAAACCCAGCGCACCAAAGGCACGCTGCTGTGGATGCTCTCCACCAAGATGCTGCCGCCGGTGGGCGTGCTGATGCCGATCTACCTGTTGGCCAAGAGCTTCGGCCTGCTCGATACGCGCATCGCGCTGATTGTGATCTACACGCTGATCAACCTGCCGATCGTGGTCTGGATGATTTACACCTACTTCAAGGACATCCCCAAAGACATCCTCGAAGCCGCGCGCCTCGACGGTGCCACGCTTTGGCAGGAAATGGTCCGGGTGCTGCTGCCGATCGCCAAGGGAGGCCTGGCCTCCACCGTGCTGCTGTCGCTGATCCTGTGCTGGAACGAGGCGTTCTGGTCGCTGAACCTGACCTCGTCGAAAGCCGCGCCACTGACCGCGTTGATCGCTTCGTACTCCAGCCCCGAAGGCCTGTTCTGGGCCAAGTTGTCGGCGGTGTCGACCCTGGCCTGCGCGCCGATCCTGATTTTCGGCTGGATCAGCCAGAAACAACTGGTCCGCGGCCTGTCGTTTGGCGCTGTGAAATGACCTGCCGACATGCAAATCCCTGTGGGAGCGAACCTGCTCGCGATGAGGGAGTGTCATGCAGCATTAATGCATCTGACTTACCGCAATCGCGAGCAGGCTCGCTCCCACAGAAAAGCCCGCCCGGCTCAACTGAATAACAACACGTGGAGGCCCATCATCATGGCCAACCTGAAAATCAAGAATCTGCAAAAAGGCTTCGAAGGCTTTTCCATCATCAAAGGCATCGACCTGGAAGTGAACGACAAGGAGTTCGTGGTCTTCGTCGGCCCGTCGGGCTGCGGCAAATCCACCCTGCTGCGCCTGATCGCCGGCTTGGAAGAAGTCAGCGGCGGCACCATTGAACTCGACGGTCGCGACATCACCGAAGTCAGCCCGGCCAAACGCGACCTGGCGATGGTGTTCCAGACCTACGCCCTGTACCCGCACATGACCGTAAAAAAGAACATGTCGTTTGCCCTTGATCTGGCCGGCGTACCAAAGGCTGAAGTCGAGAAGAAAGTCGGTGAAGCGGCGCGCATCCTCGAACTGGGGCCAATGCTTGAGCGCAAGCCCAAGCAACTCTCCGGCGGCCAGCGTCAACGTGTCGCAATCGGCCGCGCCATCGTGCGCAACCCGAAAATCTTCCTGTTCGACGAACCGCTGTCCAACCTCGACGCCGCGCTTCGCGTGCAGATGCGCCTGGAACTGTTGCGCCTGCACAAAGACCTGCAAGCGACGATGATCTACGTGACCCACGATCAGGTCGAAGCGATGACCATGGCCGACAAAGTGGTCGTCCTCAACGGCGGCAAAATCGAGCAGGTCGGCTCGCCGCTGGACTTGTACCACCAGCCAGCCAACCTGTTTGTCGCCGGGTTCCTCGGCACGCCGAAAATGGGTTTCCTCAAAGGCAAAGTCACCCGAGTCGAGAGCCAAAGCTGTGAAGTCCTGCTGGACGCCGGCACCCGCATCACCCTGCCGCTGAGCGGTGCCCAACTGAACGTCGGCGGCGCGGTGACCCTGGGCATTCGTCCGGAGCACCTCAACCTCGCGCAAACCGGCGACTGCACCTTGCAGGTCACCGCCGACGTCAGCGAACGCCTGGGCAGCGACACCTTCTGCCACGTCGTGACCGCTTCCGGCGAAGCGTTGACCATGCGCGTTCGTGGCGACCTCGCCAGCCGTTACGGCGAAGCCTTGAGCCTGCACCTGGACGCCGAACACTGCCATTTATTCGATGCCGACGGCGTTGCGCTCACCCGCCCGCTGCGTGCAGCGGCCTGATTTAGAGAGCCTGTGATGAAACTCAACCAACAGAACCTCAACCGCCTTGCGCCCGAAGTGGCCCTGCCCGCCTACGCCCTGAGCGATACGCGCCAAGGCATCGCCCACATCGGTGTCGGAGGTTTTCACCGTGCCCATCAGGCGTATTACACCGACGCCTTGATGAATACCGGAGAAGGCCTGGACTGGGCGATTTGCGGGGTCGGCCTGCGCGCCGAAGACCGTCGCGCCCGGGACGATCTGAAAGAGCAGGATTACCTCTTCACCCTGTTCGAACTGGGCGACACCGACGACACTGAAGTCCGGGTCATCGGCGCGATTCGCGACATGCTGTTGGCCGAAGACGGCGCGCAGGTGTTGATCGACAAGCTCGCCAGCCCAGAGATCCGCATCGTCTCGCTGACCATCACCGAAGGCGGTTATTGCATCGACGACAGCAACGGCGAGTTCATGGCGCACCTGCCGCAAATCCAGCACGACCTGGCCAACCCGAACGCACCGAAAACCGTGTTCGGCTTCCTCTGCGCCGCGCTGGCCAAACGTCGCGCCGCCGGCACGCCGGCCTTCACCTTGATGTCCTGCGATAACCTGCCGCACAACGGCGCCGTCACCCGCAAAGCCTTGTTGGCCTTCGCCGCGTTGCGCGATGCCGATCTGCGTGACTGGATCGCCAACAGCGTGAGCTTCCCCAACGCGATGGTCGACCGCATCACGCCAATGACCAGCACCGAACACAAGCTGCAACTGCACGACAAACATGGCGTCGACGATGCCTGGCCGGTGGTCTGCGAACCCTTTGTGCAGTGGGTGCTGGAAGACAAGTTCGTCAACGGGCGTCCGGCCTGGGAAAAGGTCGGCGTGCAATTCACCGACGACGTCACACCGTATGAAGAAATGAAGATCAAACTGCTCAACGGCAGTCATTTGGCCCTGACGTATCTGGGGTTTCTGAAGGGTTATCGCTTCGTACACGAGACCATGAATGATCCGCTGTTTGTGCGCTACATGCGTGCCTACATGGACCTGGACGTCACCCCGCAACTGTCGCCCGTGCCGGGCATTGACCTGACGGATTACAAGAACACGCTGGTGGCGCGTTTCTCCAATCAGGCCATCGCCGATCAGCTGGAGCGTGTGTGTTCGGACGGCTCGTCGAAGTTTCCCAAGTTCACCATTCCAACCATTAATCGCCTGATTGCCGATGGCCAGGAAACCAAGCGTGCCGCGCTGGTGGTGGCAGCCTGGGCGTTGTATTTGAAGGGGGTGGATGAGAATGGTGACACCTACTCGATTCCCGATCCACGGGCGGCGTTCTGCCAGGCCTTGGTGGCCGATGATGCGTTGATGACCCAGCGGTTGCTGGAGGTTGAGGAGATCTTTGGTACGGCGATTCCCCGTTCTCCGGCGTTTGTGGCGGCGTTTGAATGGTGCTGTAACAGCTTGCGGGAGGTGGGTGTGACGCGGACGCTGGAGCGGGTGCTGGCGTAAATGCGGCGGTGACAATGCTGCCGTCTTCGCGAGCAGGCTCGCTCCCACATTGGATCGTTGTCGAACATGACTAAACATCTCCTGTGGCAGCGGGCTTACCCGCGATGACGGACTGACCGACAACCTAAATGTCGAACCTGACGATCCAAGGACCTTCGATGGCAAACCAACAATTATTCCTCGGCATTGACTGCGGCACCCAAGGCACCAAAGCCGTGATCCTAGACGCCCACACTGGCCAGGTCCTGGGCCAGGGCGCCGCTGTGCACAGCTTGATCAGCGGCGCCAACGGTCGCCGCGAGCAAGACACCGGCCAGTGGCTCGAAGCGTTCACCCTGGCCACCCGCCGTGCGTTACTCGCGGCGAAAGTCGACGGTCAGGACATCCTTGGCCTCGGCGTCTCCGGACAGCAACACGGCCTGGTATTGCTCGATGACCAAGGTCAGGTGCTGCGTCCGGCGAAGCTTTGGTGCGACACCGAATCCACCCCGGAAAATGACCGTCTCCTGGCTCAACTCGGTGGCGAAAAGGGTTCACTTGAGCGCCTGGGTGTGGTCATCGCGCCCGGCTACACCGTTTCCAAACTGCTGTGGACCAAAGAACAGCACCCGGACATTTTCGCCCGGATCGCCCACATCCTCCTGCCCCACGACTACCTGAACCACTGGCTCACCGGCCGCAGTTGCAGCGAGTACGGCGACGCGTCAGGCACCGGCTATTTCAACGTGCGGACCCGCCAATGGGATTTGCAGTTGCTGCGCGACATCGACCCGAGCGGACGCCTGCAAGCCGCGTTACCGGAGTTGATCGATGCGCATCAAGCCGTCGGC
This sequence comes from Pseudomonas sp. PS02303, assembly GCF_029959925.1. Taxonomy (NCBI): domain Bacteria; kingdom Pseudomonadati; phylum Pseudomonadota; class Gammaproteobacteria; order Pseudomonadales; family Pseudomonadaceae; genus Pseudomonas; species Pseudomonas sp. PS02303. The sequence goes on along the minus strand of NZ_JASCOM010000008.1, from coordinate 3,225 downwards.
ACGATCCTGCCCGGCATCGCCGAACAGCTTGGCATCAACCCGCAGGCGCTGGTCTCCAGCGGGGGCGGCGACAACATGATGGGTGCGATCGGCACCGGCAATATCAAGCCCGGTGCGATCACCATGAGCCTCGGCTCTTCGGGGACGGTGTACGCCTATGCTGACCAGCCGAAAGTCAGCCCGGATGCTTCGGTCGCCACGTTCTGCTCGTCCAGCGGTGGCTGGCTGCCGTTGATCTGCACCATGAACCTGACCAACGTCACGGGGGTCATTCGCGAGCTGTTCGCCCTTGATATCGAACACTTCAACGATTTGGTCGAGCAGGCGCCCATCGGTGCTGAAGGCGTGTGCATGCTGCCATTCCTCAATGGCGAGCGCGTCCCCGCCCTGCCCCATGCCACCGGCAGCCTGCTGGGCTTGACCATGACCAACCTGACCCAGGCCAACCTGTGCCGCGCAGTCGTCGAAGGCACGACCTTCGGTTTGCGTTATGGACTGGACCTGCTGCGCCAGAATGGCTTACAAAGCCGCAGCATTTGCCTGATCGGCGGCGGCTCGAAAAGCCCGGTGTGGCGCCAGATCGTCGCCGACATCATGAACACCCCGGTGATCTGTACCGAGCAGAGCGAAGCGGCAGCCCTGGGCGCAGCGATTCAGGCGGCGTGGTGCAAGTCCAGGGCAAACGGCCACGAGGACAGTCTGGCGGACCTTTGCGAGCGTTGTGTAAAGCTCGATCTGGCCAGTGAAACCTTGCCGATTGCCGACAATGTGGCGGCCTGTCAGCAGGCCTATGAACGTTATCAACAACATGTCGCAACCCTTTAAAGAGCGAACAACTATGTATCTGGTGTGTGGCGAAGCGCTGTTCGATTTCTTCAGTGAAGACGACGCCAGCGGCCTGGCTTCAAAAGTGAACTTCAAGGCAATTGCCGGCGGTTCGCCGTTCAATGTGGCGGTTGGTTTGCGGCGATTGGGCGTGGAAGCGGCGCTCTTTGCAGGACTCTCCACCGACTACCTTGGCCGACGCTTGCAGCAAGTGCTGCAGGACGAAGGTGTGCGCCCGGATTACCTGGTGGAATTCGCCGCACCGACCACACTGGCAATGGTCGCGGTCGGGGCCAATGGCTCGCCGCACTACAGCTTTCGTGGTGAAGGTTGCGCGGACCGCCAGCTCAAACCTGAACATTTGCCTGAGCTGGGGCCGCAAGTGCGTGGTTTGCACATTGGCTCGTTCTCCCTGGTGGTGCAGCCGATTGCCGACACGCTGCTGGCGTTGGTGCAGCGGGAAAGCGGAAAACGTCTGATCAGCCTTGATCCGAATGTCCGACTCAATCCTGAACCGAATATCGACCTGTGGCGTTCGAGGATTGCGACGCTGGTTGAGTTGGCGGATCTGATCAAAGTCAGCGATGAGGATTTGAGTCTGTTGTACCCCGAGCAGGATCCGCAGCGGGTGATTGAAGGTTGGTTGCAGCATCGCTGTCAGTTGGTGTTCCTGACCCGAGGTGGTGAAGGTGCCACGGTGTTCAGCCGCACTCAGGGTTCGTGGTCAGTACCGGCGAGCTCAGTGAAAATCGCTGATACCGTGGGCGCGGGCGATACGTTCCAGGCGGCGTTGATTACCTGGTTGACCGAGCAGCAGCTGGATTCGGTTGCGGGTGTGCAATCCCTTGAGCGCGGGCAAATCGACGGGATGTTGAAGTTTGCGGTACAGGCAGCGGCGCTGACGTGCAGCAAGACCGGGCCGGATTTGCCGTATCGGCAGCAACTCAACTGACAGATCGTTCCTACGTTCCGCGTGGGAATACAGCCCGGGGCGCTCCGCGTCCAAAGCGGACGCGGAGCGTCCAGTGAGGCATTCCCACGCAGAGCGCAGGAACGATCAACAGGATCATCGGCAATGGCGGCAGCAGGCTTTATATCAGCCGAAGAGGACTTTAGTCTGGAAATGACTGTTGATTCTTGGCCACCTGGAAGGTGTGGCGCAGTGATACCCAGGAAAAGATAACTAAAAATCCCCTGCATTCATTGGCCGAAACCTTGTATCTAAGGGTTTTCCCGATAGCCCAACGCATCCACTCCTACGCCATTTGCGCCTTGAACGTGGCGGTTTAATCCTGCACCATCCGCACCAGCTTATTCAAAGGACGGAATTAAAGGCATGCTGGACGCGAACGCAACCCATATTTCCCTGACGCTGGAAGGCGTTTCCGTTGACCTGCAAGTGCTCAGCTTCGTCGGTCGCGAAACCCTCAATCAACCGTTCTGTTTCGACATCGAACTGGTCAGCGCCCGTCCCGATCTGAAACTTGAAGAGTTACTGCACAAGCCTGGCTGCCTGACCTTCGGCGCCACCGGCAAGGGCATCATTCACGGTCTGGTCTATCGCATCGAGCAAGGCGATTCCGGCAAAAGCCTGACGCGCTACAGCATCAGCCTGGTCCCGCAACTCGCTTACCTGCGCCACAACCATGACCAGCAGATCTTCCAGCATTTAAGTGTGCCGAAGATCATCGCCCAGGTACTGGAGGCGCGCGGCATCCTGTCTGACGCCTACAGTTTCCAGCTCGGCGCGATCTACCCCGAGCGCGATTACTGCGTCCAGTACGACGAATCCGACCTGCACTTCATCCAGCGCCTGTGCGAAGAGGAAGGCATTCACTTCCACTTCCAGCACAGCGCCAGCGGCCACAAACTCGTCTTCGGCGATGACCAGACGGTGTTCCGCAAACTCGCACCCGTGGCCTACCAGCAAGACTCCGGCATGGCGGCCACGAAACCGGTGATCAAGCGCTTCAACCTGCGCCTGGAAACCCGCACCTCCCGCGTCAGCCGCCGCGACTACGACTTCGAAAAACCACGCATCCTGCCCGAAGGCGCCGCCAAGAGCACTTTCGCGCCGGACCTCGAAGACTACGACTACCCCGGCCGCTTCCTGACCCGCGAGCGCGGCAAACAACTGGCGACCCGCGCGCTGGAGCGCCATCGCAGCGATTACAAACTGGCCGAAGGCAAAGGCGACGAGCCAACCCTCGTCAGCGGCCACTTCATGGCCCTGAGCGAACACCCGCGTGCCGAGTGGAACGATCTCTGGCTGCTGCTCGAAGTCGTGCACGAAGGCAAGCAGCCGCAAGTGCTCGGCAAAAACGTCACCAGCGACGTCACCCACAACAAAGACGATTTCCATCAGGGCTACCGCAACACCTTCCTTGCCACCCCGTGGGA
>NZ_JASCOM010000089.1:0-22755 GCF_029959925.1 Pseudomonas sp. PS02303 | reverse complement strand
GAGATGTGTTTAAGATAAAGATATATCCCTTACCGTATTCGATCTACCTCCCCCCCCCCCCACAGAACGATGTCATAATGCCTTCATCGGCATGATGACACCTATCTCAGAGGGCGTTTTAATGAAGGTTTTCGGGCTGGCAATCTTGATTCCGGTGTGTGCTGTCAGCTATCTGTGCAAAGAAGGAGATGGCGCAGTTGCGATAATTGCCAGGATGGTTTTCACATCCAGCACTATGGCCTTGTACTTTTTTCCAGCGATATACTCTATCAGGACTAAGCCCAAGGCACGAGCATCGATTTTCGAACTGAACCTTCTCGCAGGTTGGACGGGCTTGGGTTGGACTTTAGCGTTGTATAGGGCCAAAGTTTTACCGCTTGATGACGACAAAATTTGAATATGCTGTTGTCATGCAAGATTAGATCTAATTATTGGTTTGCTTGAGCCGCAGCGTGATAGAAGGTTTACGCTAGGGCCTCTTCTGTAACTTACGAACCTTCCCTACAAACGCAACCAGCCGCCGTAGCTCATCAGCATCAGCGTTGAGGATAACTTCTAAAAGAAACGCCCGTTGTTCGATCTTGCTTTCAATATCCGAAAAAACTCTTTGACTGGTACACCAAGAATTAGGTGTCTTAAGCCAGTAACGGGTATACAACCCAAATGTGTTGGACGTCCAATTGGTTGGAGCTAGCGCTCCCAATACCTATACTCGTGGTAATTGGCGGGAGCTAACTTGGTTTTGCGGCGCTGAGTAGATGACTTGGCCGGACACACCCCATTGAGAACAAATTTGGACAAAACTCCATGCATACCGGCAAGCTAGTACTCCCTTACCCTTACCAAACTGCTGGCTGATGAAGGTTTTGAGGCTGATTGGCGTTTTAGTGGCGCAGCCGCTTTGAAAGATCGACAGGTCGTAGAGGACACCTTCGAGCATTACCCAGTCGTGACCGTCCCACTTGGCTTCCACGAACTCTCACCCATCGGTCGCTCCTGGAATATTCCCTCGGTGCGGAATCCACGACCATCCGGACACTCATTCCACGAGTATCCGGACACCGATTCCACGGTCATTCGGACACTTTCAGGCAGGCAGTCACGCAAGATTATTCACTACCATCGACCTCTTTTCTCGAAGCGAAGAGGTCGTCGTGGAGCGTATATCCATGCGTAAAATCCGAGAGGTACTACGCCTACAGTTCGACGCCGGCCTGTCCGTGCGCAAGATCGCCAGAAGCTTATCCATTGGCCATTCAAGCGCGGGAGACTACCTTTGCCGGTTCGCCGCCAGTGGGCTTCAGTTGCCCATCGATATCTATGATACGGAGTTGAACCGACACCTGTTCCCGCCGGCAGTGCCGGTGCCGAGCGACCAGCGCCCGATGCCCGACTGGGCTCATGTCCACGCCGAGCTACGCCGCCCCGGTGTAACCCTGGCCTTGCTCTGGCAAGAGTACCGACTCGCCCATCCGCAAGGCTTCCAATACAGCTGGTTCTGCGAGCACTACCGCCTCTGGGCCGCGAAGATTGATGTGGTCATGCGCCAGGAACACCGTGCCGGCGAAAAGCTGTTTGTCGATTACGCTGGGCAGACCGCGCCGGTCATCGACCGGCGAACAGGAGAGATCCGCCAAGCCCAGATCTTCGTCGCCGTGCTCGGCGCGTCCAGCGACACCTTCGCCGAGGCAACCTGGTCGCAGAAACTGCCCGACTGGCTGGGCTCGCACGTGCGCTGCTTCGCCTTTCTCGGCGGTACATCGCAGATCCGAGTACCGGACAATCTGCGTAGCGGTGTCACCAAGGCGCATCGCTACGAGCCGGATATCAACCCCAGTTACCGCGATCTGGCCGAGCACTACCGCGTCGCCGTGCTGCCCGCTCGCTCACGAAAACCCAAGGACAAAGCCAAGGTCGAAGTCGGCGTGCAAGTGGTCGAGCGCTGGATTCCGGCGGTGCTGCGCAACCGACAGTTTTTCTCCTTGGGCGAACTCAACACAGCCATTGCGCTGCTTGTGGATCGCCTCAATCAGAAGCCCTTCAAGAAGCTGCCCGGCTCACGCCGCTCAGCCTTCGAGACCATCGACCAGCCCGCTTTGCAACCGCTACCAGAACATCCGTATGTCTACGCCGAATGGAAAAAGGTGCGCGTACACATCGACTACCACGTCGAGGTCGACGGCCATTACTACTCGGTGCCGTACCAATTGGTGAAGCACCAACTCGAAGTACGGCTCACGGCTCAGACCGTCGAGTGCTTCCACGCCAACCAGCGCGTGGCCAGCCATCTGCGTTCAGCACATAAAGGCCGCCACACCACCCAAACCGAGCATATGCCCAAGAGCCACCGCGAACACGCCGAGTGGACACCGCAACGGCTGATCCACTGGGCCGAGCAGACAGGCCCGAATACGGCCGGCGTCATCGCCTACATCCTCGAACGCCGAATCCATCCGCAGCACGGCTTCCGCGCCTGCCTGGGCATCCTGCGCCTGAGCAAACAGCACGGCGAAGAGCGGCTGGAAGCCGCTTGCCAGCGAGCGCTGGCACTGGGCGCGTGCAGCTACAAAAGCCTTGAATCAATCCTGCGTCAAGGGGTGGAACGGCTGCCGCTGGCCCAACAAAACCTGCCGTTACTGCCCGAAGAACACATCAACCTGCGTGGCCCTGGCTACTACCACTGACCTGAAAAGGAGCACCAAAATGCTGCCTAACCCGACACTCACAAGCTACAAACCCTGCGCCTGCACGGCATGATCAAGGCGCTTGGCAAACAGCACGCAACGCCTGACATCAACGATCTCAGCTTCGATGAACGCCTCGGTCTGATGGTCGACCGCGAGCTGACCGAGCGCGAAGACGCTCGCCTGACGACTCGCCTCAAGGCCGCACGACTGCGCCATAACGCCTGCCTGGAAGACATCGACTACCGCAGCCCGCGCGGCCTGGACAAGGCCTTGATCCTGCAACTGGGCAGCGGCCAGTGGCTGCGCGACGGCCTGAACCTGATCATCGGCGGCCCGACTGGCGTAGGCAAAACCTGGCTCGCCTGCGCGCTGGCCCACAAAGCTTGCCGCGACGGTTACAGCGTGCGCTATCTGCGCCTGCCGCGCTTGATGGAAGAACTGGGCTTGGCCCACGGCGACGGCCGCTTCGCGAAACTGATGGCGGGTTATGCAAAGACCGACTTGCTGATCCTGGACGACTGGGGCCTGGCACCGTTTACCGCTGCGCAACGGCGCGACATGCTTGAACTGCTGGACGACCGCTACGGCAACCGCTCGACGCTGGTGACCAGCCAAATGCCGGTGGACAAATGGCATGCGCTGATCGGCGATCCGACCTTGGGCGATGCGATCCTCGACCGGCTGGTGCACAACGCTTATCGGATCGAGCTGAAGGGTGAATCAATGCGTAGGCGCGCGACGAAATTGACGTCGACAGAGACTTCAGACTAACAATGCAAACCTGCGTCGCTGCGCTCCGACTGCCTGTCCGAATGAGCGTGGAACGAGTGTCCGGATGTTTGTGGGCTGAGTGTCCGGATGGCGTGGAATCCGCACCCTCGGCATTCAAAATGCATATTGGCCATTAATTAACAGTTCTCCGAAGACGACAAAGACGGGTATCCCTTTAGATTTGAGAATGGAAGCAGATCCACCACTGACTATGACGCAAGAAGCAAATGATGGAGGAATCGAATCAAGTGTTTGTCTGTGTGCGTCCGACCAAGTCATCTACGCCGATCTAAAGGATGATCTCACGCGCCTGCTGACGTAGTGGGCGAGTGAAATCGAGCATGCTTAAGCATAAATGACAGCCAGTTCAATCACTCAAGGCGTGATGCCCGGACGCAGACCTTGGATAAGACGCGAGTACAACCCGAAAAGCTTGGAAAGCCACTGCGGAAAGCCGTTCAGCTCAAGTAGCCCGGAGCGAGCTGCTTTCTCAGCACTGTCTGCAGGCATTTCCGAAAAGCGGGACGGCTACTCTTTGGCCTCGATAGCGAACCCCGTCCTCACTTGATATGGGGTCGAATTGGTAGCAGCCCCCTCCAACGGCAGAGTTGGGCAATAGCCCCGCAAAAATTAAAAGCGCCGGCGCTAAACGCTTGAGCAACAGTGCGGTGTTGGCAGCATAAGCTGCGATCAGTTAATTGTGGATCCAGTTTCAATGGGGACTTCAACCCCATTGTGCCTGATGTAAATGTGGGAAAAGTAGCCTTACGCTTGACGGTTAATTCCGTAACGCTTCATGCGCAAGTAAAGAGTGCTTTTAGCTATGCCAAGCTCTTTGGCTACCAGAGTAAGATTGCCTCGATAACGCTCAATTGTGCTGGCAATGACCTGACACTCGCTTTCCCTCAAGCTACCTACGGGTCTGTCGCTGCGCACAATCGCGACTTCGTGCACATAGGAAGGCAAATCAGAACGCCTCAAGACTTCCCCGCCCATCAGCAACATGCCCTCAATCACATTACGTAATTCCCGGACGTTACCCGGCCACAAATAAGCAACTAGATAGCCCAGCACTTCGTCTTCCACTAAGGGTACTGGAATACCGTGTCGATGGGCCAAGCTGGTTAGCAGGTGCTCCACCAACCTTGGAATATCTTCCTTGCGATCACGCAATGGGGGAATTCCAACACTTGTCACTGCTATTCGATAGAACAAATCGCCTCGGAAGCGTTGATTTGTAACATCCTCACGTAAATCACGGTGTGTCGCTGCAACTAATCTAAAGTTGACCTTGCGCGGTTCTGTCTCGCCCAGTCGATATATTTCCCCCTCCTCCAGTGCCCGCAGCAGATAACTCTGCAAGTCCAAGGGCATTTCACCGATTTCATCCAAGAACAGAGTGCCCCCGTTTGCCGCCTCTATCTTGCCCTTCATACCTCCACGACGAGCCCCGGTAAATGCGCCTTCGGCGTAGCCAAATAATTCACTGGAGAGCAAATCCTTGGAGAGACTTCCACAATTGATGGAAACAAACGGGCCATTTTTACCCACGCCGGAATAATGAATGCCTTGGGCGAAGGCCTCCTTGCCCACCCCGGTTTCTCCCTGCAGCAATATCGGTACATTGGAGCAGGCCAATTGTCTGGCTTTGCGAAGAGCTTCGACCAGCGCCGGACTCTTGCCGGTGATCTGGTCAAATCCGACCAGTGTTTCCATTTCTCTATGGTCGGCCGTTCTGTCAACACCAGGCCGGCCAAGGGATTTACAGGGGATACGGAGTAATGTTCCCAAACGCAAACCTTGTGCAACAACCGGCTGCAGCCAGTCGACTGACAGCCACTGTGGCAAGACATCTGTCAATCGTCCTTTATCATCCAGGCAGAGTGAAGTCAGTCGAAAATCACGAGTGAAACTGATATCTACGCCTCGAGCAACCAACGCACCATAGGCATGAGTATTTGCCTTTATCAGGAAGCCTTTTTCATCAAACAACATGATGCAATCGCCTCTATCCCGCCACAGATCCAATGACGCATCCAGCAGCCGATAGCCGGTTTCGGCTTTTTGGTTGGCCAAGGCCAATTCAATCCGCTCAGCTGTGCTGACGGCCAGCGCCAGCGTATGGCGGTTGTAGGTCTGAGACTCTCCCGAAACGTTCAGTACCCCAAGTATATGGCCATCAGACGGGTCGCGGATCACTGTGGCAGAACAAGTCCATCGCTGGATTCCTTCACAAAAATGCTCACCGGCATGAACCTGTACAGGACGTTGCAGCATCAGCGCGGTGCCAATCGCGTTAGTCCCACAAATATCTTCGCTCCACGGACTGCCAGGAAGCAGATGAATGTGTTCCGCGCTTTTGAGGGTCTGCAGGTCACCGCCTGTTTCGATAATCATGCCGCTGCTATCGGCCAATACAATGATCGTTCCGGTTTGGGCAAGAAATTGATTGGCCACCGCCATGGCCTCCGTACTGACGTCCAGTAGGCGCGCCTGACTGTCGCGTATGGTCTCGAGTTGCGCCCGATTTACCGGTTCCGGCGCGTGTCGAAGCGTAGGGTTGACGTTTTTGTCCAGGCAGCGCCTCCAGGAGTCGCCCACTGGATAGCGCAAGACCGAAGCAGGTGTTTCAGCGCCATTGAGGACGCTCTCCCAAGCGGCCAATACCTGACCGTCGTGTTCTGGTCTCGGGTAGCCGAATTCCAGGTACGGAGCATTCATAGACACACCCTCTATTCTTATTATTGATGTCCCTGTCTGGTTTTCAGGGCGAGAGCTAAAAGTACAATACGCCCATTCAAACCACGCACCTCATAGAGGTGTGTCTTAACTGTACCCCTTCACCCGCACGCGCGCACCCCCACACACAGATTAAGAAGATCAGCGGCGTCGCATTGGTTTGTTCAATGCCCGAACGACATCCAGATATGCCTCCCCTTGGAATCGAACGAAAATCATCCACTCATCCGTCCGAGAATCAAACGGTTTACCCATAAACCCGCTCAAAGAAAACTTAGAGTCAATAATTAATACCATAGAAATCAATTGATTAAATATCATCGACGTTATGGCATGCCGTTTGCTCTCTCTTACTTCGCAGCCGCAAAGAAGCTGCTCACATGCAGTGAAGCGTCACACGCTCAAGAGCCTAAGCCGGCAACGGCAATACGGAGGACGGTGCATAACAACACCATTCGACCGATAACAAACAAAAGGACATAGACCCGTGACATTACAAATTAATATTGATAACGGTGGAACACTCACCGACATCTGCATACTCACTGATACCGACGTCAAGAAGACCAAGGTACTCACCACTCCCTATGATCTAAGCAACTGTTTTTTTGAAGGACTGAAAAAAGCCTCCGGCGTGCTTTATGGGGAGCCCGATGTACGGCGGCTGCTTGAGGAAGTAGACCTGATCCGCTACTCCACAACTCAAGGCACTAATGCAATATGCGAGAGAAAGGGCCCTAAGCTCGGGTTGATCACCAGTCTCAACGACAGTGAACTCTCAGAACTGATAAAACAGCACGATGTTGACTTGTACGATGCCTTGGTGGGCCAACGCGTCAGTTTGCTGGACACCTCAACACTGGGCATCGAGCATGCGGAGATGGAGATTGTAAAATCCATAAACACTCTCACCGCCGCGGGCGCCAACCGCATCGTCGTCAGTTTTTCTGACAAGAACTTCGAAGCGTTGGAGAATATTTTCCGCAAAGTCGTGCTGCGCAAATACCCCCGCCATCTACTTGGCGCTGTCCCTACGCTCTATGGCAGTGACCTGAGCATGGATGCGGATCCAGTACGCCGCACTTGGACAGCCCTGATTAACTCCTTTCTGCACCCTGCAATGGAGCAGTTTCTGTTCAATGCGGAAAATCGGCTCCGGGGTTTCAACACGAAAAATCCACTGCTGATATTTCGCAACGACGGCGATGCGTCCCGTGTTGCCAAAACTGTCGCCGTGAAAACCTACAGCTCCGGGCCCCGTGGCGGCATGGAGGGTATGAAATCCTTTGCGATCCGTTATGGGATGAGTGACGTTGTTGCTATAGATGTCGGCGGTACCACCACTGACATCGGCCAATGCATCGAGGGAAGCGTGTCCGAAGTGCGGCGAGGTCGGGTTGAAGGTATCAGTGTTTCATTCCCTCTGAGTGAAATCACCAGCGCCGGTGCTGGTGGTAGTTCGATTTTCAAAGTGGTCGATAACAAAATCGTGATCGGCCCTGACAGTGTCGGGGCTGTACCTGGGCCTGCGGCTTTTGGTCGAGGCGGCACGCAAGCAACTATTACCGATGCCAGCTTGCTCTCGGGTTTGTTTGATCCAAAATCCTACTTTGGTGGAGGCATGCAACTGGATCTGGATCGCGCGGCGACCGCTATCTCCATCCATATCGCTTCTCCTCTGGGCCTGGAGCCGGACGCTGCCCTGAGGGAGATGGAGCGCGCATATGAGGCCAAGATTGCCAGTGAGATACTGCGCGTCACCCAAGTCAGCCAGGAAACCGTACTGCTTGCTTTTGGTGGAGCAGGCCCTCTCAATGCTTGTGGCGTGGCCGAGAACGCCGGCATCAATCGTGTAGCGGTTCCTTACATGGCAGCAGTGTTCAGTGCGTTCGGCATCGGCACCTGTGATATCTCCCATCGTTACAGCGTGGTGCTGGACGCTGACCAACGTAGCCACGGCCATGTTGAAGACGCATTGACAGAGCTGAGTCTGAAGGCCGGGCGCGATATGTTCGCTGAAGGCTTTCAAGCCGACGACTACGTCATCAAATCGCGCCTTGTCATAACCGATACCAAAGGCCAGGAACTCATTTTCCCACTACAAAGTGAGTCGGGTTATCAATCTGCACTGACTGAGGCTCACATCGCCGAACTTGAAGTCACCGCTGTCAAACAATTGCGTCAAGACGCAAATCAGCCGGTTCGATTCGTTCCTACAACTGCCGCCCTCTCCAGTACGACTCGCAATGTTCTGACTCGCAATAATGGTCGCGTTGATGTTCCGGTTTATCGATTAGCTGATTTGAAAGTCGGCGATTTTGCCCAAGGGCCCGCGATCATCGAAGAGGACTTCTTCACCTGCAAGGTGCTCGACGGTTGGACGTTTGTCATCAGCGACCACCAAGACATCTTACTGAACAGGGAGGCATGAACATGAAAGTATTAATGACCGAATACCTGCGCCTAGACCTGGATGCGGAGCAATGGGAATGTCGGGTTTGCGACCACGTCATCGGTACAGCCCATAAGGGATACAAGGAAGGCATGCTGGTATATGACCGTGATCCACGGGATATCCACCCACCTATCCTGGCACCGGAAAAATATCGATACACGTTCAGCCCCGATCCGGAATGGGTACGCATTCTTGAGTATTACTGTGCCCAATGCGGTACCCAGGTAGAAACCGAGTATGTCCCTCCTGGTCACCCTCCTCTGCATGACATGCAGCCTGATCTGCCTGCCTTGCGCACACAGTGGGCGAGCCGTCCTGAAGTTCTCGAAGTAAGCGTCGGCCCTGCTGTAATCCAGCGCTCAGACGACCACAAACACTAAGCAATTCACTTCCACTCAATTACAAGAAAAAGGGAAATGATATGAGACGAGTTTCTGTCGATATTGGTGGGACATTCACCGATTGCTTCGTGGTTTGGGATGGCAAATACATCGAAACCAAAGCACTGACCACCCATCACAACCTCGCACTGGGTTTCAATCAAGCACTGGGCAAAGGCTGCAAGACGCTTAACTTGGAATTGGCCGATGTCCTCTCGAGCGTGGATTCGGTTCGCTATGCGACCACCCTGGGCACCAACGCTTTGATCGAACACAAGGGCCCCAAAATCGGCATGCTGGTGACCTGCGGCTATGAGGCAACTGTCCCTCTGAGCCGTGGTCGCGGCTATGGCGAGGGGCTGGACATCCTCGGCCAAACGGACATACCCAACGCCAGTCGACCTGATCCACTGGTGCTACCTAGCATGATTCGAGGCGTTCGCGAGCGGCTGGATTTCGAGGGCAAGCTCGTCATGGCCCTTGATGAAGACAATGTTCGCTTGCAGATCCGCGAACTGGTGAATAGAGGCGCACAGATCATTGTCGTCTCACTACTCAATTCCGTGGTCAACCCGGAACACGAGCAACGTATCGAAGAGATTCTGCAGGAGGAATATCCCTCCCATTTGCTGGGAGCTATTCCAATCATCCTGTCGCACCAGGTATCGGGTCGTAAGGGTGAATACGTACGCTCAGCCTCGGCTATCATCGACGGATATCTTCACTCCACCATGTACCATGCGCTTTCGACGCTGGAGCAAAACCTGCGTACGCACCAATACGAACAGCCGATGTTGGTGATTCATAACTCGGGCGGCATGGCCCAGCTTAACTCCACCGACGCATTGCAAACTATCCACTCTGGCCCGGTATCGGGTATCGCCGCCTCAGAGCATCTGGCCATGCAGGCGGCGCTCGGAAACGTCGTTGCGACTGACATGGGTGGTACGAGCTACGACATCGGTATTGTGGTCGATGGGGGCATCAAGCACTACGACTTCAACCCCGTCATCGACCGCTGGATGGTCTCGGTACCTATGGTGCATCTGGTGACCTTGGGTGCAGGCGGCGGCTCGGTCGCGAGCTTTGACAGCATGTACAGCACCGTTAAATGTGGGCCCGAGTCAGCGGGATCTGACCCTGGCCCTGCCTGCTACGACCGTGGCGGTTTGAAGCCAACGGTGACGGACGCCGACTTGGTACTCGGCTACCTCAGCGCAGAAAATTATGCAGGAGGTTCCATTCCCCTCAATGCGCGACGGGCCGTGACGGCCATCGAAGACACCATCTGCGAAGATTTGGACTGCGATGTGATCGAGGCAGCCTTGCTCATCCGCGAGAAAGTCGACGACAACATGGCTAACGGCCTGTTCACGGAACTGCGTGCTCGAGGCTACGACCCCAAAGACTTCACCATGCTGGCCTATGGGGGCAACGGCCCGTTGCACTGCTGCAGCATTGCGCAGAACCTCAACATTGACAGGATCCTTGCTCCGCCATTCAGCTCGGTGTTCTCAGCCGTAGGTGCGGGCAATATTCACCAGCTACATATCCACGAAAAGTCTCTGTACATGGTGCTGTACGACTCCAACACGCGTCACTTGTTCGACGACTACGACCGATTCAACGATATCGTGGCGGCGCTCAAGGAACGCGGCACTCAAGACCTCTTGCGCCAAGGCATCGAGCGCGAGGACATCCGTCACAACCTGGAACTGGACATGCGCTACGGCAACCAGTTAGTCCAGACAACGGCAGTCATTCCCCAGCACTCGGTGCATGGCCCTGCCGATGTATTGGCCCTCATAGCCCAGTTTTCCACTGACTATGGCAGCCGATTCGGAGAAGGATCACAAGCCCCAGAAGCCGGTATCCGCATTAACACCATCCGAGTGGCTGCTTATGTGCACCATGAGACAGTGCAGTTTGGCAACATCAAGCCAGTGCCATTAGAGCAGCGCAAACAACCACCAGCACCTTCGTCTACTCGCCAATGCTACTTCGCAGGCCACAAGGAGGCCTTTGATACACCGGTCTGGAATCGTTCAGATATTGATCCTGGAGTGCAAATACGTGGGCCGGCGATTGTGGCCTCTGAAGTCACCACCTTCCTGGTTAACCCTGGATGGAACTTCGTCGCGGCACTGCAGAACGCCTCTTGGTTTCTTCGCGATCAATCCACCCATTGATCAATTGAATTTAAAAAACTCGAGAAAGGATCCAGACATGAACGATATTTCGATCAAAACACCCGGCCAGGCTCCCAGTCCAGAAGATGCTGCGCTGATCAAGAAATTCCTTGAGGACACGACGCTATTCCTCGCCCCGGATCCGGAGATCATGAACAACCATGACTTGATGGAGCGTTCGGAACAAGAAGACATCAGCATCCACAAACAAAATGACACCCACACAATCGCGAAGATTCGTGACCGCCTGCAATCGGGATGTGACGAAGGCTATGAGATGGTCGAACAGATGGGTGCCGCCCCGGGTGCAAAATGGGGCGATGTCATCACCGGCGTCTACTCAGCATCGGGGGATCTAGCAATCGCCAGTGCTGGCGGCGTGCTGCTGTTTTCAGCCTTGGTGCACCATCCGATTAAGTTCATCATCAAGAACTGGATCAACGAACCTACTGTGGGTGTCCGCGACGGCGATGGCTTCATTCACAATGACTCACGCTATGGCAACGTACACAACACCGACCAGAGCATGATCCTTCCGATTTTCCACGAAGGAAAACTGGTTTGCTGGGTAGCCGCCACGGTTCATGAAGGCGAAAACGGTGCGATCGAACCCGGGGGGATGCCGTCTATGGCAGAAAGCCCGAGCGATGAAGGGCTGAAAATGAGCCCGTTCAAGGTCGTGGAAAACTACCAGATCAAACGCGACTTGCTGACCTTCCTGCAAAACTCGGTACGCGAGCCCAAGCTCCAGTACGAGGACATGAAGGTCAAACTCTATGGCTGCCTGCGCATTAAGCAGCGCATTGAGGATGTCCTCAAAACCGATGGCCCGGATGCCCTGATTGCCACCCTGCGCTTGACCATGGAAAACGTGCGCACCGAAGTCAAACGTCGTATCAGCGAATGGCCTGACATGACCGTGCGCACGTTCATCGTTCAAGACTCCACGCTGCGTGAAAACTGCATCGCCAAAATCAATTGCCAACTGACCAAAAAGGGCGACAGACTTATCTTCGACTTCCGTGGCTCTGCACCGGAATTTACCAACCGCCCGACTAACACCGTCCTCGCCGGACTCAAGGGCATGCTCTCGCAGTTGGTAATGTGCTACATCTGGCCCGATCTGCCCCGTGGGCAAGCGGCCTTTGCGCCCATCGAAGTAATCACCGACCCCTTCTCTATCCTCAACTCGTCTTACAACGCGCCCAACTCGCAGAGTTTGATGTCCATATTCACCGGATTTACCGCCGGCCAACACGCCGTCGCCAAATTCCTCTATAGCTGCCCGGAAAAATACACCAAAGTCCATGCACCCAGCTTCAACATGATCAACACCTTCATCTGGGGCGGGGTCAGCCAGCATGGCGAGACGCTTGGCAACCTGTGTGCTGACCTCAACGGCATGGGCGGTGGTGCACGCGTGGACATGGATGGCGAGCCAGGCTTGCAGCCAATCTTCGCCACCATGGCGGATGTCGGCGAGCAAGAACTGAACGAAGAGGACGTACCGTTCCTGCAACTGGTCTCCAAGAAAATGACCCGCGACGCTATCGCCCCGGGCAAGTTTCGTGGCGGCCAGGGCTACACCATGATTGTGGCGACCAAAGATAGTGAAGAATGGGGCTTCATGACCACCGCCCAAGGTGCCAAGGTTCCCCCGCTCCAGGGTCTGTTTGGGGGATATGCCTGTGGCACTTATCCGCTGTCCAAGGTCAAGGGCGTGGACGTCTACGATGTGCTGCTCAATGAACCAGAAAAATTCAAGCACTCCATCGAGGAGATCATGAACGATCAGTCCTTTGATGGAGCCACTTACACCACCCATCACATGGGCATGGGTTTTGAGATTTCCAATCGCGGCGAGCTGTTCATGATTTCTCAAGGGGCCGGTGCGGGTTACGGCGACTTGCTGGAACGCGATCCGGCTTTGGTCGTTAAAGACCTGGAAGAAGAGCTGATCTCACATGGTGTGGCTGAGCGTTTGTACAAGGTCAAAATTGCTCCCGACACCCTCATTGTCGACCATCAGGCGACTCGGGCGCTACGCGACAACGAACGCAAAGACCGGCTCTCCCGTGGCATCCCTTACGCGGAGTTCATCAAGTCCTGGAACAAACCAAAGCCACCTGCTCATCTTCCATTCTTCGGTTGCTGGGGTGACGACACCGAAACACTCTACATGGGCACTCCGGACAAAACCCGCCATGCCAACGAACCCATGCCTAACTACATGCGTCATCCAAAAGATGTACGTATCGAAGAACTGGAAAACCGGCTTGCAGCAGTAGGAGCATTAATGGATGAAAAAAGATGAGTACGCCATTTGCCGAGCATTTGCCTCTACCGGCAGGCAACGGAGCCATACGTATATGGCTTAAATCCTCAGCCTACACTCGGCGTCTACTGCAAGGTAGCGCAGACGCCGATGTCTGGACTAGCTCTGCGAGTTTTCTCGCCTGGTTTTCACAGGCCCACGGTTTACTCAAAACGGATGTCGCAGTCCTGGAGGTAGGCGAGCTATTCGATTCATGGATAGCCCGTAATGGTGGATTAGAAAGCCGCCTTCCCAAGCGGCGGCGTCCGACGACAGCGTTGCGCGCCTTGTTGGCCGAGGAGGAGCCCAAGGCATTGCTCGCTGAAGTCATCGGTGCGGTGGACTCTCAGTTGCGGGGGCGGGTGCCACTGGTGATTGCCATGCCTTCACCACGGCATTGGTTGCGCCATGCCAATTGGTTGGCCGACCAACCTGACGAAACACCGGATGCTGACATCGTAGAGGATGCCAGCATGTATCTGGCCGATCTGCTGCGGGCAGTGTCCACCACCCCTGTAAGCGGAGTGTTATTGGAGGAAGCTGCAGGTGATTCTGCCTTCAGCGCCGCCGACCTGCAGCGCTACAGTTCTGTCGTCAACGTGGTGCGGCACTATGGTTGGTCGCTTGGCCTGCGCTTGCCTCCAGGTACCTCGGTACCTGATAGCGGGCTGGATGAGTTCGACACCGTGATTACAGAGGCAGGAGCCAACACTGGATCGTTGTCCCGAGGCAGGGATATCAGCGCCGAGTTCACTCACAGCGTTCCCAATCCTCTGGCCGAAGGTGAGTTTTACTTTGCATCAGTTAATCCCGGGCTTCATCCCGAGACTGTATTGGAAACCTTGGAGTTACTGCGCAGACGCGCCTGAGTAGGTTGATGCAACGTTAAGTGGCGCTCTCCACGAACCCGGCAGTTTAGGGTTCGTGGAGACGCCCATCTATAACAAAAAAAACAAACTCATGGAGACTCATCCAATCATGACGACCTCGACGCCTGACCTTTCTCCCGCCGCCTACGCCCTCAAAAAAGCCGCAGTAGACCGTATTCCTGTCACTGTCCTGACGGGCTTCCTCGGTTCGGGCAAGACCACACTGTTGAACCACTGGGCCAGCCAGCCCGGCATGTCGGGCGTGGCACTTTTGGTCAATGAGTTTGGTGATGTCGGTATTGATCATCACTTGGTTGACCATATCAATGATCAGATTGTGCTGCTGGATTCAGGCTGTCTGTGCTGTCGCACCCAAGGAGATTTGGTTGGTGCACTCAAGTCTTTGTCCGAGAGAAGTGCCCGCCAATACATTGCACCTATCACCCGCGTCATTATCGAAACCACCGGCCTGGCAGACCCAGTGCCGGTTATTTATACCTTGATGGAGGATGCTTTTGTCAGCGCCCGTTACCTGTGCGATGGCGTTCTCACGACGGTTTCCGCAACCCATGGACAGGAGCAGCTTCAAGACTACTCTGAAACCACGCGACAAATCGTAGCCGCGGATCGTCTCTTGATAACCAAGTGCGACCTGGCGGGAACCCAGGCCGTGGAGCAATTGCAAGCCAGCCTTTCACAACTCAATGCCCATGCTGCACAAACGCTTGTGCGCAGAGGCCAGGCTCCCCTCGATCTATTGGCCGGCAATGGCCTGTATGGGCACGCGCACCGGCAGAAAATAAGCCTCCCGACCTGGATGGCGAGCACTCAGTTCACGCAGGGAGCAGAGGTGAGTCTGAGACAAGTCAGCAACGATGGCAAAGCCGTTACAGAGCAAAACGACAGAAGCATTTGGCGCTCCAGCACATACAATTCCAGTGTGCATCACACCAGTGAAACCCAAAGTTTTGTCGTTCGCTTTACCCAGGAAGTCCCCTGGTTCGGATTCTCACTCGTGATGGGGCACATACTGCGCAAATACCGTAAACACCTGCTGCGAGTTAAGGGCTTGATGTTAGCAGCTGATGACTCCAGACCACTGGTCGTGCAATGTGTACAAGACATCGCTTATCCGCTCGTAAGATTGCCCGCTTGGCCTACAGAAGGTGAATTCGCAGATGGGTATAGCCGGCTGGTGTTTATTACCCGTGGTTTACAAAAGGATCAAATCGAGTCTCTTTGCGACGACTTATCCAATTTACCAGGAGATCGATCAGCATTACGGAAAAGCTCGGCAGACTTAACCATTCCGACACGCTGTTGGTTTTCCCAAAGAGTTCCTCTCATGGACAACCGAAAGCTGCAGCATAGTGGTTGGTTCATCCAATCAGCTCAACTGAAGTAATCTCTGCCTCACGTTAGAGCACGTTCTTTGCCCTAATCAAACCCACTTAAGCTGCTGGAGAAATCGAGTGAATTAATGAGAGCAGCACCGGGTATCGACTTCAACCCTATGGGGGCAATGAGCGTGCAAGGTTTAGTTAATCCGGGGCAATTCACACCACCAGTTTTATCGGCAGCAAGAGCATCTTTGACTTCACTGGGCGACGAAGCGTGGCTTGGCTGCAGGCGGTCGACAGCTATATAGCGCGGATCACCATATAACTGCTGCAGATGTTGTTGTCAGGTTTGCTCTTGACGCTCAGATCATTGCCACGTGGTGCCAATCCCCATTAGAGAAATAACGACTACTCGAGATAATAGACGCGGCAAAGCCAACAATCTTTAAGGTAGGCAGGCTGCGCAAAGTGGAGGCTTGGCTAAGCTATCAGTCACGTCACTACTGCACTATGGAAAGCGACCGTCGGGAGCAAGCTAAACGAAGGCAAAGGATGTGCGTGTAAAATCTGAGTCACGGTTCATCTCGCTTCTGATTCTATTCGCAGTCCTTTGGGCCGTGGGGGAAAAGACACGCCTCCAACTCCGGCCCCGCTTAGCCAACAGACTACCCGGAGTATGTTAGTTTCTGCTCCGTTAACAGCAACCCAGCCAGCACAGACCCTACCAGTCAATCAGTTCGTAAACGCGGATAGGTTGAATCTGCGTGACAAGCTGGGTTGCAGGGTAATCTCCAACGTGAGACGCGGCGAGAAGGTACAGGTATGCGAAAAGAAGAATGATTGGGCTCGCATCAGCTTGGATGGCTAGCCAGATAAATGGTTATCGTTCAAAAGCGTGTGCGACGCGGCGAACTGCGACGCCGCTTCTAAAGCGCGACCTGCGCTCAGAAAATTCCTAGGGTAGCTCAAAGTTACGGATCACCTTGCCCTGCTCTTCTGGAAACGTCTGTATAGGCCCCAGGGGTCGTAGGTACTACATCACTTCTGGAGGAAACAAAGGCTAAAGCGTCCAATTCACTTGTTGCGGCTGCGATCCTGGCTGCTGTCCTTGACCGATAACGACGTCAATAGCTGGGTTCGGCAAACTTCCAGTATCTCATCTGCAAGAGGAGAGTCATCCGGACATGCCCGCGACAACATGACAGCTCCTATTGCATGCGCTAGCAGGTCAATCGCTTTCGCTCGAGCATCCTGCTTCGGCACATCCAGACCCTCTAGGTACTTTTCCTCGAGCGCAGCCAGCGTGCTCTCTATACCCGTGGCAAAGGTTGCCTTCAAGTCATCTGACTGACGCGCAGCGTCACCACAAAGTGCCGCCATCGTACAACCCTCGCCTCGACCGTCTCGATGATCCCTAGATACGTACATGTTTACGAAACCCGCCACATCGAGGTCGGAGGTACGGGCGAGCGATTGCGAAAGGCTATTTTCAGCAGCTTCAGCCATCAGATCAGCCTTGGAACCGAAGTGCTTGTAAAAGCCGCCTTGAGTAAAGCCAGCAGTGGCCATCAGCTCCGCCACACCGACACCATCGTATCCACGCTCACGAAACAGTTCTGAAGCTGTGTCCACAATGTGAGCCCGGTTGGCGAGTGATTGCGTTTTGGTGATCTTCATTGCGCCCCCCTTAGCCTAACTAATGTTGGCCTTACTATACTCTGATGTCGACCATAATCAAAACTGTTGACACCTTTGATTATGGTCGACATCATAAAAGCCCCTGCAGCGTATCTTTGCCGCGAGGGAGCAGATGACCGTCATTGATCAACGAGCATGGAATCTATATGAACGACAAGACCTTGTTTGAGCCCTACACACTTGGCTCACTCACACTCTCCAACAGAGTCGTGATGGCACCGCTCACGAGAAACCGCGCAGGATCGGGTTTCGTCCCAAGTGAACTTGCTGCGATCTATTACGGCCAGAGGGCCTCTGCCGGCCTCCTGATTTCCGAGGCCACTCAAATCTCGCAGCAAGGTCAGGGGTATCAGGACACGCCAGGGATTTACACGCAGGAGCAGATAGAAGGATGGCGCGCAGTCACACAAGCCGTTCACGCGAAAGGCGGGCACATCTTCATGCAGCTTTGGCACGTAGGGCGCGTTTCCCACGTTGACCTTCAGCCTAATGGCTCCGCGCCAGTGGCGCCCTCTTCCCTGGGAGCCGCGACGAAGGTTTTCGTCAACAACAGCTTCGAGGACGCCTCCGAACCCCGAGCCCTTGATGCCAGCGAACTGCCAGGGATCGTGAATGATTTTCGGGTTGCAGCGGCAAATGCGATTGCAGCTGGTTTTGATGGCGTAGAGATCCATGGTGCAAACGGTTATTTGTTGGATCAATTCCTCAAAGACGGCTCCAACGTGCGCACAGATGCCTATGGTGGATCCATTGAAAACCGCGCTCGCTTGCTGCTCGAAGTCGCTGCCGCTGTAGTAGAAGAAATTGGTGCCGACAGAACAGGTATTCGTCTTTCTCCAGTGTCACCAGCCAACGGTATTTCAAGCAGTGACCCGCAACCACAATTTGACTACGTCGTTGACCAGCTCGATGCCTTGGGCCTGGTTTACATCCACGTGGTAGAGGGTGCAACTGGCGGGCCGCGCGACGTCGCGCCTTTTGATTTTGGCTCCCTGCGCCATCGCTTCAAAAACACCTACATCGCCAACAATGGCTATGACCTGAATCTCGCAACCTCGCAACTCAACGATGACAAAGCGGATTTGATCGCCTTCGGTCGTCCGTTCATTGGCAACCCTGATCTGGTAGAGCGGCTCAAGACCGGCGCTAAGTTGTCCGCATTCGACCCGGCGACTATCTACGGCGGCGGTGCGGCTGGCTACATCGACTACCCGACACTTGCCGAGTCCAGTTCCAAGCAAGGCTGAGCAGTAATCGCGACTGAATCGTTAACCGACATCAATTAAAGAGCATCCTATTATGAGCATCCCTGGAACCGTTTTGATTACCGGCGCCTCCACCGGAATCGGTGCAACCTACGCGGAGCGTTTCGCAGGACGCGGGCACAACCTGGTGCTGGTCGCCCGTGACAAACACCGCTTGGA
This sequence comes from Pseudomonas sp. PS02303, assembly GCF_029959925.1. Classification (NCBI taxonomy): domain Bacteria; kingdom Pseudomonadati; phylum Pseudomonadota; class Gammaproteobacteria; order Pseudomonadales; family Pseudomonadaceae; genus Pseudomonas; species Pseudomonas sp. PS02303. The sequence continues at coordinate 3,889 of NZ_JASCOM010000089.1, read as the reverse complement.
CGCTTTGGCTTCCCGTCTGCGCGAGCAACACGGTGTTACCGTTGACGTGATCCAGGCTGACCTGACTCAAACTTCCGATTTGACGACTGTCGAAACTCGCCTTCGCGACGACGCCAGTATCAGCATTCTTGTGAACAACGCGGGCGCCGCTCTATCCGGTAGCTTCACTGAGCAATCCACTGACAGCGTTGCCAACCTAGTCGCACTCAACACGACTGCGCTAGTACGACTCACCAGCGCCATAGCCCCTCGCCTGTCACAAGCTGGCAGTGGAGCGATTGTCAATATTGGCTCGGTCGTAGGACTGGCACCGGAATATGGAATGTCGGTCTACGGCGCAACCAAGGCGTTTGTGCTTTTTCTCTCACAAGGCTTGAGCCTCGAACTCGCCCCCAAAGGCGTGTATATCCAAGCCGTACTGCCAGCCGCGACCCGTACCGAAATCTGGGAGCGCGGAGGCTACGACATCAATGCCATTAGCGAAATAATGGAAGTCGGAGACCTAGTTGATGCCGCGATGGTTGGTTTTGATCGCCGAGAACCAGTGACCATACCACCTGTACAAGACGAGGCCCACTGGGATGTTCTACAGACTGCCCGCCAGGGTTTGTTGGCAGATATCCGCCAAGCCGAAGTTGCCAAGCGCTATAAAAAATAAGGCGTGACCGTGATGCAGCAAACGCTCACACAGAGCCCTAAAGGCAGAGCGTTAGCTGCACATTGTTCTCCTCTCACCAATCTGTACCTCAAACGGACACGGTGCGCAAATGACCGCTCAATCCACAAATAATCATCCTGGGCCGCAGGGGCTGTTCGTCCAATCCGCCAACCTGTGGGTCAATGTAGAAGGAACAACATTTGCCTACCGGGACTTGGGCCCGAGAGACGGATCGCCGCTCGTTCTATTGAACCATTGGGGCGCCGTCCTGGATAACTTCGATCCTCGAATCGTTGACGGTCTAGCTAAGAAGCATCGGGTCATTGCCATTGACTATCGCGGAATCGGCGGCTCTGGTGGAACCGCACCTTTAACTGTTAGCGAAATGGCAAACGACGCGATTGCGGTTATACGCACTCTGGGATTCCAGAAAGTCGATCTATTGGGTTTCTCACTCGGTGGATTTGTAGCGCAAGACATCGCGCTAAAAGCGCCTGAGATTGTGCGAAAACTCATTTTGACCGGAACCGGGCCTGCTGGTGGCCAGGGCATCGACAAAGTGTGGTCTGTGGCTTGGCCGTTGATGCTGAAGGGCCTAGTGACAATGCGCGATCCAAAGTTTTACCTTTTTTTCACCCCATCGGCTAACGGTCAGAGTGCGGCGCGCGCTTTTCTAAAACGCCTGACGGAGAGAACAAAAGAACGCGATAAAGGCCCCACCCCATCAGCGTTCATGCGACAACTGAGGGCAATAACTGCTTGGGGTCGCCAGTCGCCTCAAGATCTCAGTCGCATACAGGTTCCAACCCTTATTGCCAACGGCGACAGCGACATCATGGTACCCACTGTGAACTCGACTGAGCTGGCCAGCCGCATTCCCAACGCTCAACTGATCATTTATGAAGACGCCGGACATGGAGGAATTTTCCAGCATCACGCTGACTTCGTTCCCAAGGCATTGACATTCCTGAGAACTTGAAAGCCCCCAAACACTGGGCAGCCACCAACCTCGCCGCTCTCGGCTACTAAGAGTTGACCTAACATGAAAGCTTTTTATATCAACCAATACGGCAAGAGCAGTGGAAGTATCGGTGAGTTAGCTGAACCAAAAGTCGGCGCCAACGACGTTCTCGTTCAAATACACGCTACAAGCATCAATCCTCTGGATTTGAAGATCAGAACAGGAGAATTCAAACAGATTCTCCCATACACCTTTCCTTTGATATTGGGAAATGATTTGGCCGGCGTTGTGGTTCGCGTTGGATCAGATGTCCGCCTGTTCAGACCTGGTGACGAAGTCTATGCGCGTCCCCCGCAAGATCGCATCGGAACATTTGCTGAGCTTATTTCTGTTAACCAGGTCGCTTTAGCCTTGAAACCTCGCAACGTCAGCATGGAGCAAGCCGCTTCACTGCCTTTAGCCGCGCTCACGGCATGGCAGGTTCTGGTCGAGACAGCAAAGCTGAAGAAGGGCCAAAAGGTACTAATTCACGCTGGGGCTGGAGGCGTAGGTAGCATCGCTATTCAGTTGGCCAGGCACCTTGGCGCTTTCGTCGCGACAACTACGAGCACACCGAACGTTGAGTGGGTGAAAGCGCTCGGGGCGGACATTGTTATTGACTACAAAAAGCAGGACTTTGAGGCTGTCCTTAACGACTACGACGTTGTACTCAACAGCCTAGGTGCAGATGTTCTCAAAAAATCAGTGATGTGCCTCAAGCCAGGGGGCCTACTCGTATCAATCTCCGGCCCCCCAACGCCTGAGTTCGGCCAAGCAGAAGGGTTGTCTTGGCCAGTCAGGCAGATCCTGCGCTTGATTAGCCTTGGCATTCGAAAAGCATCACGCGCAGCCGGGGTTAAATACTCATTCGTTTTTATGCGCGCCAACCGCGCACAACTGAAAGAAATCACTTCTTTGGTTGAGTCGGGCGCCATCAAACCGATTATCGACAAAGTCTACCCATTCGCGTCTATCGCTGAGGCACTCACATATGTCGAACAGGGAAGATCCAAAGGGAAAGTAGTCATAAACGTAGCGTAACTGGTGTTTGGTGAGGAGCCAGAAATGGGCCGCATAAATGTCGAGATATCGGCTTCAGTCATGGGGTCGCTAGATGAAACTCTACCTTCGGAAGGAAGCGTCACTCGAGATTTTCTCGCAGAAATTGCAGTAAGCGGTCTTTCCGCTGAAGCCCCTCTCTTGTCTGGCGAAGATGCCAAAGCGCTAAGGCAAACGGCAAATGCTGTTGAGGAACGCTTGAGGGAATTGAGCGGACAGATTGCGAGCGCACCGTTGGTACAAAATGGGGACACTCGAAAAAAGCCTGAATCCAATACCCTCAACAATCCTGCCAACATTGTTTGGCGTGGCTTGATGCTCGATCCGTGACAGCAAAGCTTTCCCCAGTAGCAGCAGCCGCTGCGTTCGTTGACTCAAGTGCATCTACAGCACATGCGGAGATAACTATGAACTACAAAGCGTTCGGCAATTCCGGGCTGCGTGTCTCAGAACTCGCACTCGGCACAGGGAATTTCGGCACTGGCTGGGGCTACGGCGCAGATCCCGACTCCAGTGCGGAGATCTTTAACGCCTACGCAGAGGCCGGTGGCAACTTCGTCGATACAGCGGATATCTATCAATTCGGTCAGTCTGAGGAGTTGCTCGGAACTCTGCTTGAAGGACGACGAGACGATTTCGTGCTGGCCACGAAATTCACCAACGGTGCTGCAGCCAACGCGAATAGGCTTGCTACAGGTAACAGCCGTCGTGCCTTGGTGACCTCGGTAGAAGCGAGTCTAAGACGTCTTAAAACCGACCGGATCGACATTTACTGGGCACATCACCCAGATGGTGTAACTCCGGTGGAAGAAATCGTCAGAGGTTTCGAAGATTTGGCTCGCTCAGGGAAAATTCTGTACGCCGGTCTATCTAACTTTCCAGCGTGGCGACTTTCCCGAGCGGTCACATTAGCCGAGCTCACCCATGCGCTACCTATTGCAGCGGCTCAATTCGAACACAGCCTCGTACACCGTGAGCCTGAAGCTGACCTTTTCCAGGCCTCTTATGCTCTGGGCCTTGGGATCGTGACGTGGTCTCCCTTAGGTGTAGCGGCTTGCAATCGAAAACAGCCGTGCTCGCAATCAACGCAATTTTCGGCTCAAATTAACTGCGACTGACGGAGCCGTCTGGCTCAGATTAATTGCGAGCGAGCTTGCATTCAGCCGCATCGG
>NZ_JASCOM010000088.1:0-23194 GCF_029959925.1 Pseudomonas sp. PS02303 | reverse complement strand
TTAAAGTACGGCGGGCATCTAGGAATCTTTCGGTCGATGGGGGGTGAAAAATCTTACGCACTGGAAGGGGGGCGGAACTGCGGCCAGCACCGCTGGCCGCCAAGACTTACCCGGCTGGCTTGTCGCCGTACCAACGAGGCGTATACACCCACTGGCCACCCTCGGCACGCGGGAACACGCAGGTGGTGGAAGAGCCGACCAGCACCATGGTGCGCATGTCGACCTGATCGGGGGTCAGATCACCCAGCGTGGTGACACGCAATGTCTGGCCTGGACGACCAATGTCCCGCCCCAACACCACTGGCGTTTCAGCGGTGCGGTGCTGCGCGACAATCTCCAGTGCCCGACCCAGTTGCCAAGGACGCGACCGAGAGATCGGGTTGTAGAACGCCAGCGCCAGGTCGGCCTGAGACGCCAGGTCCAGCCGCTTCTCGATGATTGCCCAAGGCTTGAGGTTGTCCGACAGGGACATCACGCAGAAGTCGTGCCCCAATGGCGCGCCGGCCTGGGCGGCCGTTGCCAGGGATGCGGAGACGCCTGGAAGAATCTCCAGATCGACGTTGTGCCAACCCGGCTCACTCGACTCGTGCAGCGCTTCGAGCACGGCGGCCGCCATGGCGAATACGCCCGGATCTCCCGACGAAACCACCACCACCGACCGCCCTTGGGCCGCCAGTTCAAAGGCGTGGCGAGCGCGCTGCATTTCTTCGCGGTTGTCGGTGCAATGCAGCACTTGATCCTCGCGAAATGGCCCGGCCATGCGCACGTAGGTTTCATAACCCAGCACGTCATTAGCGCGCGCCAGTTCATCCTTCACCGCCGGCACCATCAGTTCGGCGGCGCCAGGGCCCAGGCCGATCACGGCCAGACGACCGCGCGCACGCCCGATCTGTGCAACCTCCAGTGGCTGACTGGCCACCGCGATCGCGATGCCCGTATCCGCCGCCACGACGGTAGCGTTCGGCGCGGTGTCGCGGGCCAGCTCGCTGACGCCGCCGCTGACCGAGGCAAACCGCAGCGGCACACCCAGCTCAAGCGCCGCGTCGCGTAACGCAGGGTTGGCCATGTGCAGATCGCTGGCCAGCAGGCACGCCAGCGATTGCACGGCGATGTTTGCCTGATGCAGCGCCCCGCGAATCGCGTTCGGCAGATCCGCCACCTCGGCGTTCACCGCCACCAGCACACTGCGCGGGTAGATCAGCAATTCATTGGCCGCTGGCGTGCGCTCGGCACTGCCGACATGAATCGACAACGGCGCCTGCGGATCTTCCGGCAGCTGCGCTTGCGCCAGCCACGGCGCGGTGCCTTCGATGCGCACACTTTGGCCGGCGAGCAGATCCGAGACAAAACGTTTGCCCAGTTCCAGATCGCCGAGGGCGTAGCCGCTGGGTGGATTGAGCAGGCAGGTGCCGAAGCGCAGTTCACCGCTGGTGGTGATCGCCGCCGCCACCTCAAGACCGGCAGCAATCTCCCGCGCCATGACGTTCACGCCACCGAGGCCACCCAGCAGCGGCACCACGGCACTGCCGTCTTCGGCCACGGCCAGCACGGGCGGCTCGGCGCCCTTCTCCAGCAGTAACGGCGCCAGGGTGCGGATCACGATCCCGGCCGCGCACAAGGCAATGATCGGCGTGTCCTGCTGATAGAACTCGCGCACGGTCGCGCCAAACTCGTGATAGACACGGTCCGCGCCTTCAACCCGTCCAGCCAGGCCATGAATCAAGGCGCCGGGGTAGACCTGCTGGAGCTTGCGTGCGGTCGCGAGGCTGCCATTGCCAAGAATGACAATCGCCGGAACTGGACGGGCCATCAACCTTGCCACCGTTCGCCGGGAACGATGATCAACGAGAAGTACGGCGAGGACATCGGCTCGACCTGATCCAGCGGCACGATCTTCTGATTGGCCATGGTCGCGCGCTCGACGTACAGCGCCCGCTCCACCAGCCCCAGCTCTTCGAGCACCTGACGGACCTTGGGAAAGTTGCGTCCCAGCTTCATGATCACCGCCGCATCGGCATCGGCCAGACGACGCTTGAGGTCCTCGTGCGGCAATACGCCCGAGAGTACCGACAGGCTCTGATTGCGATACACCAACGGCGCGCCCAGCACCGAAGCGCCGCCGAGCATGGAGCACACACCCGGCACCACTTCGGCTTCGTACCGTTCGGCCAGACGATCGTGCAAGTACATGTAGGAGCCGTAGAAGAAGGGATCACCTTCGCAGATCACCGCCACGTCTCGACCGGCATCCAGATGCGCGGCGAGTTCTTCGCCCGCCGCATCGTAGAAATCGCTGATCACTTGCTCATAAGACAGCGGCGCCGGCAACGCTTCAGTGGTCACCGGATACACCAGCGGCAGCAGCGTTTGTGCGTCCTGCAAATGCGCTTCGATGATGCCGAAGGCGTTGCCCTTTTTACCCTTGGCGACGAAGTACGCCACCACGGGCGACTCGCGCAGCAAGCGCAGGGCTTTGACGGTAATCAGCTCCGGGTCACCGGGGCCGACGCCCAGGCCGATCAAGCGTCCAGGCTGCTGCATCATTCGATCTCCGTGGCGAGGGCATTGACGGCGGCGGCGGCCATGGCGCTGCCGCCCAGCCGGCCTTGCATGATGACAAACGGCACGCCGCGACTGTCGGCCGCCAGCGCTGCCTTGGATTCGGCAGCGCCGACGAAGCCGACCGGAAAGCCGAGGATCAGCGCCGGCTTGGGGGCGCCGGCATCGAGCATTTCCAACAGATAGAACAGCGCGGTCGGGGCGTTGCCGATCACCACCACGCTGCCTTCCAGATGCGGACGCCACAGCTCCAGGGCGGCGGCGGAACGGGTGTTGCCCAACTCTCGGGCCAGTTCCGGAACGCTTTCATCGCGCAGGGTGCAAATCACTTCGTTGTTGGCCGGCAACCGCGTGCGGGTCACGCCTTCGCTGACCATCCGTGCGTCGCACAGGATCGGCGCACCGGCGGCGAGCGCCTCACGCCCGGCCTTGCCCGCGCCTTGCGAAAATTGCAGGCCGTCGATGGCGTCGACCATGCCGCAGGCGTGGATCACCCGCACCGCGAGTTTTTCCAGATCGGCCGGGATTCGCTCGAGGTTGGCCTCGGCACGAATGATCGCGAAGGAGTTGCGATAGATCTCCTGACCGTCGCGGATGTAATCAAGCATCTAAGGGGCTCCGTGAGCGGGCGTCGAGCAAGGCCGCGACCGCTTCAATAGTAAGATTGCGTGCGTGCAGCGCGCCGAAACCCGGCTGCGCTGCATCGCGAAAATAGAGGTCGTAATGACCGGAAGAAACCGCCAGCAACGTGACCGGCGCGATGTGCGCCGCCGCGCAGGAACGCGGGCAGCCGGACAGGTGCACGTTCAGCGTCTGGCCGTGACGTTGCAACAGCGTCGCCAGTTGCCGGGCATCGCCCTTGGTGTCAGCCAGGCCTTTGCCGCAGCCGGTCGAGCCGGTACAGGCGATGAGATGCGCCAGGGCATCGTCGGCCGAGCAGCGCAGGCCGAGGTGTTCAAGGCTGTGGATAACGTGAGGCGCCTTGCTGCCATGGACGCCGGGCACCAAGAGGCTTTGCCAGGGCGTGAAACGCAGCGTGCCGTCGCCCTGTTCGCGGGCCAGTTGTGCAGCGCCTCGGAGCATCGCCGGGTCGAGGCGGCCCAGCGGCGGCACTGCGCCGATGTAGACACGACCGGCATCACGCTGTGGATGAGCGCCGATGTGCACCGCATCTGGATTTGCCTCGCGCCGCCACCCCTCGATGGGCATCAACGGCACTCGCTCGGCGAGACGCGCGAGAAACACGTCGAGCGAACATTCGGCGAGCAGGTGTCGCATGCGGGTCTGCTCGGGGCGCGCCAGCTCCAGAAACAGCTCCAGCACCGCAACTACCAGCGCATGCCCCTGCTCCAGCGACACCGCGCCTGCGGGCAGGTCGACAAGGCAACCCGCCAGGCCGAACACAAACACTCGCTCACCGTCGCGCTCAGCAGCGGACAACCAAAGATCATGCGAGTGTTCGAGCATTGCCAGCCCTTCGCCGCCATCCAGTTGCACCGCAAACTTGGCGCTGAGGTCGTGAAAGCGTTCATCGCTTTGCAGCGTGGCGAGGATCTGTTCAGCCAGCGGGCGCGTATCGATCAGCATCTGCCGATCAATGCCTGCGCCGGGGCTGAGCATCAGATTGCGCACGTCATCGCCCGCCGCGCTGGTCGGGCCGAGTCCGGCCGCCATCAGGCTGTCGATCAAGGCAGCGTGCTCACTGCCGATCCCGCGAATCTGCAGGTTGGCGCGGTTGGTTGCCTCGATCACTCCGCCGGCGAAATGCTCGGCCGCATTCGCCACCGCTTCGGCCTGAGCCGCGCTGATCGAACCGCCATTCAACTTGATCCGGCAGATGCCGCCGTCCAGTGCCTGGACGATACGCAACAACCCCGGACAGGCCGAGGGGCGTAAAGCGGTGGACATCGGGCGTTCGTTCAAGGGATGGACCGGCTGGCTGGCAGCGCCGTGGTGGGCGAAAGGTCGCCATTATGCCTGCTTTGCCCGAGCGCATGAAAATGCCTGCCGGTCGGAATTCGTGTTTCAGGCCTTCCGAAAGCGTAACGACTCCCCCGTCCCTTGGGCGGTTTACAGCTCATAGTCCTCGAAGTTGAATTTAATGCCTGCCAGCGCCTCTTCCACGCTGGATCGACGAGCGTCCATTACCCGCCGTGAGATCACTACCTTTCGAGCCAGGACATCCAGCTGATTCATGACTTGCGATATATCCCAAAAAAGGTATTCGGTATTCATGCTTGACTTGATGAACCTGATATTACTGACCACTAACTCCATATCCCCATTTGCGTTGTAGCTAATCGGCATTATCTTAAAGTCGAAGGCCTTCCCACTCACCCCCTTGACCTTCTTTAACAGTTCAACGTCTTTTTCCAGTGCAGCAAGTCCCAGATTCACCCCTTCCACCTGGTCACGGCTGAGAATAGGAGAAGCCAGCTTCGACCAGACCTGCCGCACACTTCCATAAAACTGCGTTTGAACATGCTCAATCGGCGGATGATCACGATTCCAGCCATGCGACCACAGTACATCGGCGTAATAATCGATCCAGCGTCCGGGCCGGATTGCGCTGTTGTAAGTATTGTCCGCTTGCCGCTGTGCCAGATAAGTACAATTCAATGCGAAACGATAATCCTCGCGCGACTGTCCTTGAACACCGGTCAGCAAGATATCCCCCACCAAGGCTGCATTATGTTTCATATCATCCGTTATCACAGTCATATCCATATCCATTAACGCCATAAAGGCGACTATCCATCTAACTTGAAAAGTAGTTATTCGAAAACAAATCAAGCATGCCTTACAGCAAATTTTAAACTTGACCCAAAAACAAAAATAACAAAACCAACCCAACACCAAACAAGTTTTCAACCACATAAGTTTTCAAAAAAACGCCGCCTGCTCCGGCAATGGAGCAGCGCCAGATAACAGAAGCCGCGTTATCATGCCGCCCTTGAACATGAACCCTGGATTAAGGAACGGCATGGCACCCTGGCTAACGGTTGTGGGAATCGGTGAAGACGGCTTCAAGGGCCTGGGCAAGAATGCCCGGCGCGCCCTGTTGGGCGCCTCGCGAATCTTCGGCGGCCAGCGGCAACTGAATTTGTTGCCAGCGTGCATTCGTGGCGAGCGGCAGTTGTGGCCCAGTCCGTTTTCCCTTGACCCCGTTCTGGCGCTGCGTGGCGAACCGGTCTGCGTGCTGGCCAGCGGTGATCCGATGTTCTTCGGCGTCGGCGCCAGCCTGGCCCGGCAAGTGCCTGACGCTGAAATGCTGATCCTGCCCGCGCCCTCCTCCTGCTCACTCGCGGCGGCGCGAATGGGCTGGCCCTTGCAGGAGGTGGTGACGCTTTCGGTGGTAGCCCGGCCCCTCGCCGCACTGAACGCGCAGTTGTTCAGCGGCGTGCGTTTGCTGGTGCTGAGCAACGATGGCCAAAGCCCGGCCGCCGTTGCGGCATTGTTGCGTGAACGCGGTTTCGGTCCGAGCCGTCTCAGCGTGCTGGAACATTTGGGCGGCGCAAACGAACGACGCATCGATGGGGTGGCCAATGACTGGAACGATCCAGCGGTCGCCGATCTGAACCTGATCGCCATCGAATGCATCGCCGCGCCGGACACCCTGCGGCTCTCGCGACTGGCCGGCCTGCCAGACTCGGCCTTCCAGCACGACGGTCAACTGACCAAACGCGACGTCCGCGCGATCACCCTTGCGCGCCTGGCCCCGGTACCCGGCGAACTGCTGTGGGATGTCGGCGCCGGCAGCGGCTCGATCGGCATCGAATGGATGCGCGCCCACCCCAGTTGCCGCACGCTGGCCATCGAAGCCGATGAAGGTCGGCAGCTGTTGATCGAACACAATCGCGATGCCCTCGGCGTGCCCGGTCTGCAATTGATTCGCGGCAGTGCGCCGCAGGCCCTGGCCGGGCTCGAACTCCCGGATGCGATTTTTATCGGTGGCGGGGTCACCCGTGAAGGTGTGCTCGACACCTGCTGGGCGCAACTCAAACCCGGCGGCCGATTGATCGCCAACGCCGTCACGTTGCAAAGCGAAGTCACCCTGATGACCTGGCGCGAACGCCACGGCGGCGAGCTGACCCGCATTCACGTTGCCCAGGCCCAGCCGCTGGGGGAGTTCGACACCTGGCGTCAGGCGCTGCCGATTACCTTGCTGGACGTGACGAAGCCCCTCGATGCGTGACGAAACCGCCGAACAACCCGCCCCGCTGCGCAGCGGCCTGACCACGGGCAGTTGCGCCACCGCGACCAGTCTGGCAGCGGCCCGTTTGTTATTGGGCGGGATGAGCGCTGACGCCGTGGAGATCGTGCTGCCCAAGGGCAAGCAGGTGCGGATGCGCCTGGAATTCTGCCGCCTGATCGACGACGGCGCCGAAGCCGGGACGATCAAGGATGCCGGGGATGACCCCGACGTGACCCATGGCGCGTTGCTGTATTCCCAGGTGCGACTGCGCGGCGAGCCGGGTATCCGTTTCAGCGCCGGGCGTGGCGTCGGCACAGTCACCCGGCCGGGGCTGGTGCTGGGCGTCGGCGAGCCCGCGATCAACCCGGTGCCGCGCAAAATGATCACCGAGCACCTGACGTTGTTGGCCGAAGAACTCGGCTATAGCGGCGGTTTCGAGGTCACGGTCAGCGTCGAGGACGGCGAGGCGCTAGCCTTGAAAACCATGAACCCACGACTGGGCATTCTGGGCGGGTTGTCGATCCTCGGCACCAGCGGCATCGTCCGGCCGTTTTCCTGTGCGGCTTACATCGCCTCGATCCACCAAGGTATCGATGTGGCCAAAACCAACGGTTACCTGCACATCGCCGCCTGTACCGGCAACGCCAGCGAGGACACCATGCGCCGCGTCTACGACCTGCCGGAAATCGCCCTGATCGAAATGGGCGACTTCGTCGGCGCTGTGCTCAAACACTTGCGCAAAGTGCCGGTGGATAAACTCAGCCTGTGCGGCGGCTTCGGCAAGATCAGCAAACTGGCGGCCGGGCACATGGATTTGCACAGCCGGCATTCCAGCATCGACCTGCCGCAACTGGCCGAATGGGCCGCCACAATGGGCGCCGACAAGGCGCTGCAGCAAGGCATTCGCGACGCCAATACCAGCCAGCAAGCCTTGGCGATGGCCAGCGCGGCGGGCATCGCCCTTGGAGATGCGGTGTGTCAGCACGCGTTGGACTTCGCCCGCAGCGTGGTGCCGGCGCAGGTTCAGGTTGAAGTCTTTGCCATCGATCGCCAGGGCGGAATTGTCGGCCATGCAGGGGCTTTTCGATGAAGCGTATTTTGCTGCTGGGCGGCGTGACCGAAGCCTTGGCCATCGCCCGCACGCTGGGGCCGGAACACATCTATAGCCTGGCCGGTGTCGGTCGCGTGCCGACGGACCTGACCTGCCAGGTGCGCGTTGGCGGCTACGGCGGTGCCGAAGGCCTGGCGCAGTTCATTCGCGATGAAGGGATCGATCTGCTGCTGGACGCGACCCACCCCTATGCTGCACAAATCAGCCACAACGCCAAGGCCGCCGCGCAGCTGAGCGGCATTGCATGCTGGGCGTTACGCCGTCCTGCCTGGCAGCCACAGGCCGGGGACGACTGGCGCGACGTCAAAGATTGGGTCGAACTGATCGAAGCCCTGAAACCCTTCCGCCGACCGCTGTTCACCCTCGGCCGCGAACCGTTGCAGCACCTGCACGAAATCCCGCCGGAGCAATTCTGGACCTTGCGCGCACTGGACGATTACCTGGGCAACGAACGCTGCGAAGTCATCGGCGCGCGCGGGCCGTTTCTGATCGAGGATGAACGGGAGCTGTTTGAACGTCGGCAGATTGATGTGCTGATCAGCAAGAACAGCGGCAGCACCGCGACCGAACCGAAACTGGAAGTGGCGCGGGAGCGTGGGGTGCCGGTGATTGTGTTGCAGCGGCCGGTGTTGCCGGGTGTGGATCGGGAGTTTGGATCGGTGAGTGAGTTGTTTGCTGCACTGGCGGAATGCAATCTGCCGGACGCCTAAGTAATTGTGGCGAGGGAGCTTGCTCCCGTTGGGCCGGTCCGCGTTCGGGCGAAGCGGCCTTAATCCCCCCCCCAAAAAAAGAGGACAGCTGCGCAGTCCAACGGGAGCAAGCTCCCTCGCCACAGGGTTGTATGCCGACCGCAATTCATCCGGCATTTCGAATCAGAGCCACTACACTCTTTTGAAAGTGCACTGCGACACCACACCGCACGCCGCTTTTTTACTTATCGGCCCTGATCAGGCTAAATAGCCGCGACTGATCGCCCACCCAACGGATTGTGTCCCATGTCCCGACAACGGCTAGCAATTGCCTGGATCGCCTGCTTCGCAGTGCTGTTCAACATGCTCGCCATGCCGATGACCGGAGCCATGGCGCAGTCGGCGAAATCACCCGCCGAGCAATTGTTGTGGGGCAGTTTCTGTACGTCCAGCGGCACGAAGATGGTGGCGATTTCCCTGGGCGACCTTGAGCAAAAAGCCCCGCAGAACGACGACCATTCCAACATGCAACATTGCTGGTGCTGTTCAGGTTCCGCGCCGTTGGTGGCGTTGCCAGGGCATGCGCCACAACTGTATTTCGCTCGTTTCGAAGCCAATCGAAGCGTGCCTGCCACCGCTCTCGACACCCCCACCCCGCGCCAGCAATGGCCGAGCCTCAACCCCCGCGCGTCCCCTCTGGTGTGATTCCTTCTCGCAATTGAACTGCGTCTTGAATCGCTCTGGAGAACTGCCATGTTGAACAAACTCATCGTTCTGGCTGCGTTGCTGCTGCCTGCCTGCTTTGCCAATGCCCACGAATACAAGGTCGGCGAACTGCAGATCGCTCACCCGTGGTCCCAGGAGTTGCCGCCCAACGCGCCAACCGTAGCGGCCTATTTTGTTATTCAGAACACCGGAAAAGCCGCCGACCGCCTGCTCAGCGTCGACTCGCCGATTGCCAGTGAAGCGCAATTGCATGAGCACATCATGCAAAACGACCTGATGAAAATGCAGCAAGTGCCGAGCGTCGAGATTCCTGCCGGTGGCAACGTCACGTTTGCGCCAATGGCCTATCACGTGATGCTGGTGAATCTGAAAGACCGCAGCCTGCTGAGCGACGGCAAGCGTTTCCCGCTGACCCTGCACTTCGAAAAATCCGGTGACGTGACGGTCGAAGTCGCGGTGCAGAAGAAGCCACCAGAAGTCATGCAGATGCACACCCACGCCCAGTAAATCCACTGAGCTGAACACCCCCATGCGCCCGCTTAGCGCCAGGTCATCCGCACACCGTCGTCAGTCGTCAAGCCTGACGCACGGCAGCTGGATCAGCCTGTTCGCCATGCTGATGATCTTTATCGGCCCGCTGATTTCTCAGTCGATGCCGATGGATCAACGCGCCTCGTCGATGTCGATGAGCATGCCGATGGACATGAGCATGGACATGTCGGCCATGGAGCACGCCAACCACGGCGCGCAACCCGCCGCCGAGCACTGCCCGCCCAAAGCCTCGCACCACGCGCTCTGGGAAAAATGCGGCTATTGCAGCCTGCTGTTCAATTGCCCGGCGCTGACCGGCGGCCAGACCTTCGTCGCGTTCGACACACCAACAGCCACCACCTTTACCACTTCCTCCCCTCGCCTGGGCCATGCCCGGCACACCGTCTTCCCCGGCGCCCGAACCCGCGCCCCACCCATCGTCGCGTAAACACGCACCTCTGATTTCACACGGTTTTGCAGACAGCCACAGGCTGTCCGCCGTGTCGTTTACGACTGCTCGATGGAAATTGTCATGTCCAGGTTTGCTGCTGACACACGCTTGAGCCCTGCCCAAGCTTCTTTTGCCCCGAACGAATCGAGTATTCGTTTCAGGCACGCCACCGCCGTCCTTTGCAGCGCATTGCTGACATCCACGGTGCTGGCCAACGAACACGCGGGCCACGGTGAAGAACTGAGCCCGACGGTGATCACCGCCATTGCCCCGAGTTCGCCGCTGACCATCGTCACCAACCCCAAGGACCCGCGCCAACCCGTTCCGGCCAGCGACGGTGGCGACTACCTGAAAACCATCCCCGGCTTCGCCCTGGTACGCAACGGCGGCACCAACGGTGATCCGGTGCTGCGCGGCATGTTCGGTTCGCGACTGAACATCCTCACCAACGGCGGCCAATTGCTCGGCGCCTGCCCCGGCCGGATGGACGCGCCCACCTCCTACATCTCGCCGGAAACCTACGACAAACTCACCGTCATCAAAGGTCCGCAAACCGTACTGTGGGGACCGGGCGCATCGGCGGGCACGATCTTGTTCGAGCGTGAACCGGAAAGCTTCGGCGAACTCGGTACCCGCGTGAACGCCAGCGTGTTGGCCGGCTCCAACGGCCGTTTTGACAAAGTGGTGGACGCCGCTGCCGGCGGGCCGCTGGGCTACGTGCGCGTGATCGGCAACACCGCGCACGCCGACGACTACAAGGACGGCAACAACGACACCGTGCCGTCGCGCTACGACAAATGGAACGGTGACGTGGCGCTCGGCTGGACGCCGGACGCCGACACCCTGCTGGAGCTGACCGCCGGCAAGGGCGATGGTGAAGCGCGTTACGCCGGGCGCGGCATGGACGGCTCGCAGTTCAAGCGTGAAAGCCTGGGCTTGCGGTTCGAAAAATCGAACATCGGCGAGGTGCTGGACAAGGTCGAAGCGCAGATCTACTACAACTACGCCGACCACGTGATGGACAACTACACGCTGCGCACGCCATCGGGCACCGGGATGATGGCCGGCCCAATGGCTTCCAACGTCGACCGCCGCACCCTCGGCGCGCGGATCAAGGCGACTTGGCGCTGGGCCGATGTGCAGTTGATCAGCGGCATTGATGCGCAGACCAACGAGCATCGCCAACGCGGCAGCATGGGCGTCGATACCTACAAAGACCTGCCCTATACCAAGGACGCCGACTTCCATAACTACGGCGTGTTCAGCGAACTGACCTGGTACGCCGCCGACCGTGACCGGTTGATTACTGGTGCACGCCTGGACCGTGCATCGGCCAAGGATTACCGGCAGACCACCGGTTCCGGGATGATGACTCGCCCCAACCCGACCGCCGACGAAACCCGCGCCGACACATTGCCAAGCGGCTTCCTGCGCTACGAGCATGACCTCGCCGACAGTCCGACCACCCTCTACGCCGGCCTCGGTCACACCCAGCGTTTCCCCGATTACTGGGAACTGTTTTCGCCCAAGTCCGGCCCCGCCGGATCGGTGAATGCCTTCGATTCGATCAAGCCTGAAAAAACCACCCAGCTCGATTTCGGCCTGCAATACAAGACCGAAGACCTCGAAGCCTGGGCCTCGGGTTATGTCGGCCAGGTGCGCGATTACATCTTGTTCAACTACACCCCGACCATGATGGGCACCACCTCCCAGGCGCAGAACATCGACGCGCGAATCATGGGCGGCGAACTCGGC
Organism: Pseudomonas sp. PS02303; assembly: GCF_029959925.1. Lineage (NCBI taxonomy): Bacteria > Pseudomonadati > Pseudomonadota > Gammaproteobacteria > Pseudomonadales > Pseudomonadaceae > Pseudomonas > Pseudomonas sp. PS02303. The sequence continues at coordinate 11,177 of NZ_JASCOM010000088.1, read as the reverse complement.
GCGGCCTACCAGCTGACCAGCAACTGGAAAGCCGACGCGACCCTGGCCTACGCCTGGGGCAAGAACAGCAGCGAAGGCAACGCATTGCCGCAAATGCCGCCGCTGGACGCGCGTTTCGGCCTGACCTACAGCGAAGACAACTGGAGTGCCGGTGCCCTGTGGCGAGTGGTCGCGGCGCAAAACCGCATCGACCAGAACAAGGGCAACGTGGTCGGCAAGGACTTCGACAAGACCTCCGGTTTTGGCGTGTTCTCGCTCAATGGCGCCTACCGTATCAACAAAAACTGGAAGGTCAGCAGTGGCGTCGACAACCTGTTCGGCAAGGCTTACGCCGAGCATTTGAACCTGGCCGGCAACGCCGGTTTTGGCTATCCGGCCAATGACCCGCAGGCCATCAAAGAACCGGGGCGAACGCTCTGGACCAAGGTGGACATGAGCTTCTAAGAGTATCGCGGGCAAGCCCGCTCCCACATGGACAGTGGAGAACCTGTGGGAGCGAGCCTGCTCGCGATCGGTTGCGCAGCAACCGCAAAACAAACAACTAAAAGAACCATGCCAAAGCGGAGCACACGTGATGAAACAGCCCAAAGTAAATTTCTACAACCTGGCCTGGCGCTGGCATTTCTATGCCGGTCTGTTCGTCGCGCCATTCATGGTGATGCTGGCCTTGACCGGCGTCATCTACCTGTTCAAGCCGCAACTCGATCCGATGATGTACGGCAGCCTGATGAACGTACCGGCCGGGCATCACAGCATCCCGGCCGATGACCTGCTCAAACGGGTGAAACAGGCGTACCCACACGCCACGATCAAACAGTACCTGCCGCCGGTCAACGCCGAGCGCAGCGCTCAGTTTGTCGTGATCAATGGCGGTAGCGAACTCAACGTATTCGTCGATCCCTATCAGGGCGACATCCTCGGCGAGCAAGACGCCAAGAAGAATCTGCAAGCGGTGGCGCGAGCGATTCATGGTGAATTGATGATCGGCACCGTCGGTGATCGATTGGTCGAACTGGCGGCCGGCTGGGGCGTGGTGCTGGTGGTTTCCGGCGTGTTCCTGTGGTGGCCGCGTGGCCAGGCGGCCGGTATTTTGTGGCCGCGCCTGACCAGTCGCGGTCGGGTGCTGTGGCGTGATTTGCATGCTGTGACCGGGTTCTGGGGCGCATCGTTGCTGCTGGTGATGCTGCTCAGCGGCATGACCTGGACCGGGTTCTGGGGCCAGAAATATGCGCAGGTGTGGAACGTGTTTCCGGCGGCTATGTGGGACAACGTGCCCAAATCCGATGTCGAGGCCCGCAGCCTCAACACTGCCACTCGCCAGACAGTGCCGTGGGCGATGGAAAACACGCCGATGCCGATGTCCGGTGACCACGCCGAACACATGGCCCACGGTGGCGCAAAAGCCGGCCCCGCCGCACCGACCATCAGCCTGCAAGACGTGCAGAACATCGCCGTGCAACGCAAGGTCGAGCCGGGTTACAGCATCACCTTCCCGACCACCGACACCGGCGTGTTCACCATCGCCGTGTTCGCGGACGACCCGCGCAATGACGCCACCTTACATGTCGACCAGTACACCGGCGGTGTCCTCGCCGACGTGCGCTACGAGCAATACGGGACCGTCGCCCGCGCCACAGAGATCGGCGTGATGTTGCACGAAGGCAAGATGTTTGGCGTGTTCAACCAGATCGTCGTGCTGCTGATCTGCCTGATGATTTTGCTCAGCGCGGTGAGCGGCGTGGTGATCTGGTGGAAGCGTCGTCCACAAGGCAAGTTCGGTGTTCCACCGCTGCGCCACGACCTGCCGAGATGGAAAACCGCGATGGTCATCATGTTCGCTCTGGCCGTGGCGTTTCCGTTGGTGGGGGCTTCGCTGGTGGTGGTGTGGGTGCTGGATCGTGTGCTGTTTTCGCGATTCACCCGGCAAACTGAATCGGCCTCACCTTCTTCATGAAGCAGGCGAGATGCGCGATTTAGACGAATCTGTAGACTTGCCGCGCTTAGCTCGGCATCATCTCTAGTGTTACTGTATAACTCAAATACAGTGTTTTGATCAGCAGGCCCGCTCCCCCAGGATTTGCGCGATCCCTGTGGGAGCGCGCTTGCCCGTAATGGCGTCATCAGCATCACCCACTCTCTCAGAGCAACTGCATGACCTCGCTTAACCTCTCAAACCTCGCTTGGACACCCCTGGGCCACGGCCACTGCCATCACCAGTTCCAGCTGCGTGAGGCGTCCCTGCAGGTGGCCGCCGGTGAGTTCGTCGGGTTGATCGGCCCCAACGGCAGCGGCAAGACCAGCCTGCTGCGCTGCGCTTATCGCTTCAGCAAGCCCGAGAGCGGCGAGGTCCGGCTCGACCACCACAACGTCTGGAAGCAATCCTCGCGCTGGTGCGCCCAACGCATCGCCGTGGTGTTGCAAGAGTTCCCCGATGCCTTCGGCCTGACCGTCGACGAGGTGGTCGCCATGGGCCGCACGCCGCACAAAGGCCTGTTCGGTGGCGACACGATTGAGGACCGGAATCTGGCAACTCAAGCATTGGAGTCCGTCGGCCTCAGAGGCTTCGAAGACCACGCCTTCGCCACCCTCTCCGGCGGTGAAAAACAACGTGTGATCCTCGCCCGCGCCCTGGCTCAGCAACCGCAATTGCTGATCCTCGACGAGCCGACCAACCACCTCGACCCACGCTATCAACTGGAACTGTTGCAGCTGGTCAAACGCCTGAAAATCGGCACCCTGGCCAGCATCCACGACCTCAATCTGGCGGCCGCTTTCTGCGATCGTTTGTACGTGATCCATCACGGTCGCATCGTCGCCAGCGGCACGCCGAAAGAAGTCCTGAGCGCCCCGCTGCTGCGCGACGTGTTCGGCGTCGAAGCGCTGATCGATGAACACCCCTTGCACGGCTACCCACGAATTACCTGGATAACCCAACCATGACTTTGCGTTCCCTGCTTTGCTTCACGCTGTTGCTGGGCAGTGCCCACGCGCTGGCCGAGGCCACGAACTACCCGTTGACGATCCAGAGCTGCAACCGCGAAGTGACCTTCACGCAGGCGCCGAAACACGCGGTCAGCCACGACATCAACATGACCCAGATGATGCTCGCCCTTGGCCTCAAACCGCGCATGGCCGGCTACAGCGGCGTGTCCGGCTGGAAGTCAGTCACGCCCGAGATGCAGACCATCCTCGACGGCTTGCCCGAGCTGGCAGCCAAATACCCGTCGGTGGAAACCCTGCTCAATGCCAACGTCGACTTCTTCTTCGCCGGCTGGGATTACGGCATGCGCGTGGGTGGCGACCTCACGCCTCAAACGTTGCAACCGCTGGGCATCGATGTCTACGAGCTGACCGAGTCCTGCGCCTTTGTCATGAAGCGTCCACCGGCCAGCCTGGAAGACACCTACAACGACCTGCGCAACCTCGGCAAGATCTTCGACGTGCAGGACCGCGCCAATGCCTTGATCGCCCAAATGCAAGCGCAAGTCGCCGAGGTGCGCAAGGGTCTGCCCGCCGATAAACCGCGGGTCTTCCTTTACGACAGCGGTGAAGACCGCGCCATGACGTCCGGCCGCCTCGGCATGCCGCAGGCACTGATCGACGCCGCGGGCGGGCGCAACATTCTGGACGACGTCGAGGCGAGCTGGACCCGCGTCAACTGGGAAGACGTGGTCGAGCGCAACCCTCAGGTGATCGTGATCGTCGACTACGGCGAAGTCACCGCCGAACAGAAGGAGCAATTCCTGCTCAGCAACAAGGCGCTGCAATCGGTGGACGCGATCAAGAACCAGCGTTTCATCGTGATTCCGTATGTGCAGGCCACGCCGGGCATCGACAACGTGCTGGCGGTTGAAACCCTGGCCAAAGGTTTCCACGGCGAATGATGGATCGTCGCTATGTCTTGCTGCTGGTGATGCTCGCCGCGCTGTTGCTGGTCTCGTGCGTGGTGTCGCTGGGCTTCGGTCCGGCGCGGGTTCCGGTGGACGTGGTGGGGCGGATCTTGCTGCACAAGGTGTTCGGTGTGGGTGAAGTGAGCTGGACTGCAGGGCAGGAACACATTGTCTGGCTGATCCGCGTGCCGCGCATGCTGCTCGGTGCGCTGGTCGGTGCTGGCCTGGCGCTGATCGGCGCGGTGCTGCAAGCGGTGACGCGCAATCCATTGGCCGACCCGCACCTGCTCGGGGTCACTTCCGGTGCGACCCTTGGCGCGGTGATTGTGGTGCTGCACGTCGGTGAAATCGTCGGCCTGCTGACCTTGCCGATCGCGGCGTTTATCGGCGCGCTGCTGAGCATGTTGACCGTGCTGATGATCGCCAATCGCAACGGTCGTCTGGACAGTGACCGGCTACTGCTGTGCGGCGTGGCGGTGTCTTTCGTGATGATGGCGATTGCCAATTTGCTGCTGTTCCTCGGCGACCACCGGGCGAGTTCGGCGGTGATGTTCTGGATGCTCGGCGGGCTCGGGTTGGCGCGTTGGGAGTTGCTTGCGGTGCCGGCCGCCAGCGTGTTGCTGGGATTGGTCTTGCTGCTAGGCATGGCCCGACCGTTGAATGCGCTGATGGCCGGCGAACAGACTGCCGTCACCCTTGGTTTGAATGCGCGTACCGTGCGCTTGCGGGTGTTTCTGATTGCATCGCTGATGACCGGCGTATTGGTGTCGATCAGCGGGTCGATCGGGTTTGTCGGGCTGATGGTGCCGCACATTGCCCGTCGACTGGTCGGGGCCGAGCACCGGCGATTGTTACCGGCGTGTGTATTGCTGGGCAGCGTGTTTCTGGTGTGGGTCGACGTCGCCGCGCGCACCCTGATCGCCCCCGAGGACTTGCCGATTGGCGTGGCCACGGCGGCGATTGGCGGGTTGTTTTTCATCGGCCTCATGCAGCGTCGCTGAGCCATGCCAACCGGAGGGGGGCACGGCTCATCCGGCGCTCAGATCAATGAACGCTGCACTTCACAGTTCGTCACGATCTGGCTTCGTCGCCGGTTGCACAGGGGGCTGCCAGGTCGCATTCAATCGCCCGCGACGTCGCCAGTAACCATCGGTGTCCAGTACCTCAAGCAATCCGACACTGGCAAGCGCGGCGAGGTATGCAGCGACCCCGTCCTTCGCCTCCTCGTTGAACAAGGCCGTTTCCTGTGGCGAGAAGCTGGGGGTGAATTTGAACAGGCCCCCGCCACGACCGGTGAAATAGCAACAGCCCCCGGAGACACCGCTCTTTTTCACAACGTCTCTGCAGAACCACAGGTCGGCCAAGGCCAGGTTATCCATCAGTAATCGATCAGACGCGGTGGGGTCCTTCACGAACAGGTTGAAGCGTTTGTAGAACTGATGAACAGCCGCCCATTTGTAGTCCTGCGGAAAAACCGGCAACGGCAAAGGCTGCGCACCCGGCACCGTGACCGGTGCAATGGGCCCACCCGGCCCTGAGTAAAACAGCGTACTGGCAGCCCCACTGTTGACGCCGTCCTCATGCGGCTCGACGGCCACGAACGAAGAAGACGCCTGATGGATCAGCACGCCACCCAGATATGGTTGGCCGACGTACTCGCCAATCAATCGCTGCGCCAAGCGAGCCGCATCATCGGCATGGGCGAAGACGGGGCCGAGCGCAAACCGGTTGTCCTGCTCCCACTTGATCAGCTCGATGCCGGTTTTGACACCCCGGGCATCAACCCTGAGCGGCGACCAGAAAGCGCTGCGCACCACGACCTGCAACTCACCGTTGGCGATGACTTTGCGCAGGTAGTCAATCAGCGATTCCCGGCCTGATTGCAGGATTTTCTCGTAGGCCACCGTGGCATGAAACAGGGTCCACTCAGGTGCCTTGGCCCTGGGGGCATAGCGCAACAAGGCGCCGTCGGCGCAGGAGATGTAGACGTTGAGGTACGTGGATCCTTCAGCCGTGCGCACACCGACAGCGCCCAGCCCGTAGGACAGGTCCCGAGGCGAGATGAAGCTCTGCGTCACGTCATGGGGCAATCGTCCCGGGCTTGTCGACGGACACAAATAAATGCCCTCGACTCGATACCCCAACGGTAGCAACCCTTGGGGAAATACCCGCTCGACCGTGAGATGCCCTTGCCGCCCGTCGATCGGCAGCGTCGTCACGTACCGTTCACCGTTCAGTCCCTTGAGCACAAAGCCGAACATCAGGCTGGCACGGGCGCCTACCGTGCGATGGACATGGCGCATGGCATCGTCTACCTGCGTGAAGACCGGGCTGAGCGCCGGCTCGGTAATGGCAAATCGATGCACGTCCGACGAGATAATCCCCGGATAAGCACTCCAGTGCGACAGTTGCCTGGCCTCGCCCCACAGTCGGCTCCCCCGAATCACTTGCAACCGGCCGGCCCTTGCAACCTGATTGACATACTCGCTCGGTGTTAGCGTGCCGTTGCGCATCTGCAGTTCTATCGGGGTATGCCGGCGCTGCAATTGGCTGGGTGGCGCCAATGCCCGGGCGAGTTGCTTTTCGCTGGCGCTTGCACTGAGGGTGTAGCTGATCAGGCTGCCGTCGAGCCCCAGCAGGTATTCCTTGCCGGGCGACAGAGACGGGGAACCCCCGGAACCGGTCAGAATGTCCGCCAGAAAATCCGTGGAAAACATCGCCTGGTACACGTCCCGCTCGCGGTTCGACAGCGCGAAAATCGGTTCGACCGGGATTCTGGAATGGTAACGGGCGACGACCGTACTCCCGGTCAGAAACAAACCCTGTTCAATCAATTCATCCAGACGAATCCAGTTGGCAGGGAAGTTCTCGACCTCCACGGCCACCGGCAACGTTGCGACAAACAAACCATCGGCGCGACGCAGCACCAGGCCGCCGTAGACCCGCTCACGCCGTGAGCCCAACTGCGCCAGCGCATAGTCCGCCGCATCGTCCTGCGACACAAAGACCGGGCTGAGGGCTCGCCGCTGGATCTGCACGAAAGGTGTCCAGTCAGGTCCGACACTCCCCGGCTCGTCCCACAGCTCACTGGTGCGCAGCACCTTCAGGTCTCCGGCCTTGGCGAGCATTTGAATGACGTTGGCATAGGGTCGTGTGTCCTTGCCCAATGCTGACGTCAGTTGCCGCACACCCTGATTGTCGAGTTGTGTTGAGGAGGCCGAGTACTGGTAACGCAACAATGCCCCATCCAGTGTTGCGATAAAAATGTTCAGGTCCTGAAAATGCGTCAGGCGTTGCGTGCCCTTGTCGTCGTAGATCGCTGCAGCCAAATCGCTGATGGACGCAAAATGCCGGGCAAACCAGGCCTCCGTGGTCGATAACCCTTTAGGCATCCAGCTTGCCGCGTAATAAAGCCCGAGGGTCCTGAACTCGTCGATCAATACGGGAGCGCCAAAGTCGCTCGCCTGGTTCAGCGCCCCCAGGCCCCTTGGCGTAACCGTTTCGGTCGCCACGTACTCCTCGCGCGCCTTGTGCTTGAGGATGAATCCCCAACCCGCCGCGGCTGCGCGGTAGTCGAGCCGGGCACGATGGCGGGCGTTCAACACGGCGTCTTCGGCACTGGTAAACATCGCCCCCAGCACGGGAGCGGCAATGCCTGTGCGGGCGGCCTCGTTATTTGACTGATCACCCAGCACCGTTCCCCGCGGCCCCCACACGTCGCTGCCGACCACCACGCGTAATCTGCCGGTGCCAGCCAGTTCGTCGACCACTGCACCGGGCTCAAGTGTGCCGGCCGCCAGCTCCTGGTCTATCAGCGTTTTGCCATCGGCGAGTACAGCCGCCCGCTGTTGCAGGCGGTTGCGAGCCGCCACTTTCGATACATCGGGGCTGTAAACCAACAGGGCGTCGGCTGAACCGGACAGGTAGAAATCAACAACATGCGCACGCTTGTCGAACACCGAGCGAATGTCTTCGGTGGTGAACATTTGTGCGTGGATCAGTTGCTCTTGCAAGTCAGTACGCACAATGGCTCCGGCATCCGCTTCCCAACGCGAGGCGTACAGCCCATGAAAAGAGTGACCCTCGACCAACACGATCGGTGCCCCGGTAGCGTCGAGGGGGCAGAGCCTGTCCAGTGCAAACCGTTTTGCGGCAAACACCGGCTCGGTGGCGACGAAACGTTGATTTCGATCCTGCAAAACCATCCCGACGAAGCCCTGTTCACGCCGGCTGCCAATATATTCATGAGCAAAACGGGCGGCATCGTCCGCCATGAGGAAAGCGGGACTCAAGCGCCTCGACCGGGCATAGGGTTGCCAGTCAGGCCCCACGATCCCGACAACATCCCAAAGCGCGCTGTCCTTCAGCACCGTCAGCTCGCCAGCCGCTGCCACCTGTCCGATGTAATCCGCAGGCTTGAGCGTACCGGTCTTCAGTCGCACGTTGAGATCCGCGCTGTCCTCCAGCGGTACTTCACGCAGGTGCGCCGAAGGTCGGTATTGCAACACGGCGCCGTCCCGGGTCCGGGCGTACACCTTGAGGTAGTCCGGGTACTCCTGCCGGTGGACATCTTCCAGCGAAAACCTGATGCCCGTAGCCAACTCCTGCGGTGAAAAAAAGCGCTCATAAAGCCAGGGCTCGCCGGCGCTCTGAGACGCATCCCCCTGCGGCATGAAGTAGACGCCGTTCAGGTCGAAATCGAGCAGGCGCTCCAGCGTGCGATCGGCATTCATCGGGAAGGACTTGAACAGTTCGGCTGCCGGCTCGCTGGAAAGCACCGGATAGGTCGCCATGCACTGCGCGCTGCCGGCAGAGGTCACGACAAACCCCAGATAAACGCTGCCGGTGGATGCGCTTACCGTGGCGGCGGCCGCTTCGATGGCCTTGTCCACCTGGTCGAACACCGCACAAAAAAACGGCTGTACCGACGTCGAACTTCTCACCGCAGCCGTACCGAGCGTCCAGTTCGTCGGCACGTTTCCTCGCACGCCTCCCCACGGTGCATTGGCTACCAGTACGCTCAGGGTGCCGGTCTGGGCGACTTTCTGAATCAGTTGCTCAACGTCGGAGAACGGCCCGAAAGCCTTGACGCCCAGCTCAATGAGTTCTTCCTCCTCTGCCGGCTGAGTGGACTCGTACTTGATCAACGAGCCATCCGGCCCCGACAAATAATGACGCTGGCCATAGGCGCCCGGGTCCTGCATGTGACTCAGGAGATGTGCTCTGGAAAAAAATCCGAGGCTCAACGTGATCTGCTCAGTCGTCCAGCGCGGATGAATACGCTGGACGTCAGCGTGACTGGCCGCGTGGGACAAGTAATACGCCGCGCCCCTGTAGCCGGGTGGGGCAAACAGCTCTTGGGAGTTTTCAGAAGATGACAGAAAGTCGAAATCGAAATGCCTCATCCTTCCCGCCACCGGCAATGTGGGCTGAAATTTTCCGTCGCCACGCTGCAAGATCACACCGCCGTAAGTCTTGTCATGGCGCGCGCCGATCTGCCGGTGAGCCCAGTAGGCCGCGTCATCCGCGCTGATGAAGGTCGGCCCCAGGGCAGGAAAGGTTGCCCCGCGTCGGGGTGCTGAAGGTGTACTGATAGAGATGCCGTTCATGCGCTGCTCACTCAACTGAGAAGCCACGATGATCAAGATCCCGGAGCGCGGCAGGTGGTACATATATATCGCTACCGTTTTTTTTTGCTTTGCCGCACCCGGCACCAATGCTGCGCACGGCGGTGCACCCGCGCCTTCATCAAGCCCCAGTCTGGTGCGTCATCACGTTCACCGAGGGCTCTATTTCAATATTTCCCTGCCTTTCCCGAACAGGCACAGCCCTTGCTAAAGACCCTTCAGTAGTCCGCATCTGCCAACCCATAAAAAATTCTAATGTTCATGGAGATCGCACAATGAAGCGTCGTAGCTTGATCAAGGCTTTCACACTCACGGCAAGCATTGCCGCGATGGGCATGACCTGGACCGTCCAGGCCGCCGAGACCATCAAGGTCGGTATTCTGCACTCGTTGTCCGGGACCATGGCGATCTCCGAAACCTCGCTCAAAGACATGGCGTTGATGACCATCGACGAGATCAACGCCAAGGGCGGCGTGAACGGCAAGATGCTGGAACCGGTGGTCGTGGACCCCGCGTCGAACTGGCCGCTGTTCGCGGAAAAGGGTCGTCAGTTGCTGACCCAGGACAAGGTCGCCGTGGTGTTCGGTTGCTGGACGTCGGTGTCGCGTAAATCGGTGTTGCCGGTGTTCGAAGAACTCAACGGCCTGCTCTTCTATCCGGTGCAATACGAAGGCGAAGAGATGTCGCCGAACGTGTTCTACACCGGTGCCGCGCCGAACCAACAGGCGATCCCGGCGGTGGAGTATCTGATGAGCGAAGAAGGCGGCAGCGCCAAGCGTTACTTCCTGTTGGGCACCGACTACGTTTATCCGCGCACCACCAACAAGATTCTGCGCTCGTTCCTGCACTCCAAAGGCGTAGCGGACAAGGATATCGAAGAGGTCTACACCCCGTTCGGCCACAGCGATTACCAGACCATCGTGGCCAACATCAAGAAATTCTCGGCCGGTGGCAAGACAGCGGTCATTTCCACCGTCAACGGCGACTCCAACGTGCCGTTCTATAAAGAACTGGCCAACCAGGGCCTGAAAGCCACCGACGTTCCGGTTGTAGCGTTCTCGGTCGGCGAAGAAGAACTGCGTGGCATCGACACCAAACCGCTGGTGGGCAACCTCGCGGCCTGGAACTACTTCGAGTCGGTCGAGAACCCGGCGAACAAGAAATTCGTGGCCGACTGGAAAGCCTACGCGAAGAAACACAACCTGCCGGGCGCCGACAAAGCGGTGACCAACGACCCGATGGAAGCCACTTACGTGGGCATCCACATGTGGGCGCAAGCGGCTGAGAAAGCCAAATCCACCGACGTCGACAAAGTCCGCGAAGCGCTCGCCGGCCAGACCTTTGCCGCGCCGTCGGGTTACACGCTGACCATGGACAAGACCAACCACCACCTGCACAAGCCCGTGATGATCGGCGAAATACAGGCCGACGGTCAGTTCAACGTCGTGTGGCAGACCGAAGGGCCGATCCGTGCCCAGCCTTGGAGCCCGTTCATTTCGGGTAACGACAAGAAGCCGGATTATGCGGTGAAGAGCAACTGAGTCACTGGATGTCGGCCTGAGCACTTCATTCAGGACCGACACAAATCCCTGTAGGAGTGAGCCTGCTCGCGATAGCGGTGGGACAGACAACAGACCTGTTGATTGATAGACCGCTATCG
>NZ_JASCOM010000087.1:0-23227 GCF_029959925.1 Pseudomonas sp. PS02303 | reverse complement strand
AGCAGGCTCACTCCCACAGGGGAATGCATTCCAAGTGTAGGAGTGAGCCTGCTCGCGATGGCTCCATCCGCACCACCGAAGAGCTAAAAGGCTTACACCACCTGCCCACCCACCGAAGTCTCCCACAGGGGAATGCATTCCAAGTGTAGGAGCGAGCCTGCTCGCGACGAGACCATCCGCAACACCGAAGCGCTAAAAGGTGTACACCACCTGCCCAGCCACCGAAGTCTCCCACAGGGGAATGCATTCCAAGTGTAGGAGTGAGCCTGCTCGCGATGGCTCCATCCGCAACACCGAAGAGCTAAAAAGCGTACACCACCTGCCCACCCACCAAAGTCTCCCACAGGGGAATGCATTCCAAGTGTGGGAGCGAGCCTGCTCGCGATGGGGCCATCCGCACCACCGAAGAGCTAAAAGGTGTACACGACCTGCCCAGCCAAAGAGGTCTGCATTCGCCGCTCGACAATCGGACTGTCGGCTGCATCACCTGCCAGATACTGCGCGGCCAGCACCGTCGACACACTCCACTGATCATCAATCGGCATCGACCAGCTCAACTCCGCCCCTCGACTCACCAACCCTCCGCGAGTGTCATGCGCCCTGAACCGGCTGCGCGAAGCCTGCGCCGCACTGACGCCATACCAGGTGCGCACGTAATGGCTGTCGCCAAACTGACTGTTCAGGCTGCCCACGACCTTGCCATAGTCGCCCTCATAAAACGGCGCGCTGATGCTCAGCTTCAGCCGATTCCAGGATGAACCGGTGTCGTGATCGTCATCGTCCTTTTCCAGCGCATGCTCGAACTCGGCACCGAGAATGATCGGGCCCATGTGGTAAGTCCCGTCCAGACCCAACGCCGGCCGCGACTTGATCGAGCCCATGCCGTTGAGCTCGTCCGAGCCTTTGAACCCGCTCTTGCGATCCTTGCGCACATCGCTCGCGCCGATGTACACGCTCAGGCCGAAGTCGTCCTCATCAAAAGCCCAGCCCAAACCCTTTTCCGTGTCCAGAAAGAGGCCATAGGGGCTGATAACCTTGGCGCCCAGCAGCGGCGCCACTACGCGCTCGTCGCTGCCGCTGTACCGCGGCACGCTGGCGGCACCGGCGCGCAAGGTGTATTGCCAGTCTTCAGCGCGTAATGAGTCGGTGGGAAGCAGCAGGCAAAACGAAGTCAACGACAGACACATCGAACGTAACATGGGAGCACCCGAGGGGAGGTTGGATGCGCCCATGCTAGGCGGCCGCCGGGCGGCAATCTTTGAGAGCTTTGTCGGGAAACTGTCAAAGACTGTGAAGCGGCTTTAGCGGCTCAAACCCAGGCGTTCATGCCATTGGGCGATGGACTCCTCGGGGTAGACGTCGAATTGCTGGTCGGCAGGATGCGCCTCGACTTCCACCCACGGCGCCTTGGAGCCGAGCATCAAGTGCGTGTGTTCCGGTGGCACCGGCAATGGCGTGTCGATGGCCGAGGCAAACGGGTGGATCAGCTCCGGCCACTCAGGGCTGAACAGCCACAAACCTGACCCGCAAAGGCTGCAGAAATGCCGTTCGGCGCTGCTGCTGTGGGCGCGTTTGTCGCCTTCGTCCTTGAGTCGTGCATGATAAATCGCGATGTGCTTGCGGCCGCGGACTTTCAGGCTGGCGGCATCACCGGCAATATTGATCGAGTAACCGCCACCGCCCTGAGTCTTGCGGCAGATCGAGCAATAGCAGCGCTGATAAGGGTAGGGGTGGGCGCTGGTCAAACTGAACGACACAGCGCTGCAATGGCAGGAACCTTCGAGCTGCATGGGAACCTCCGACAAGGGTTGGGTTTACCCCAGACAGCCTAGACCGTCAGCGGACGTCGACCGGCACCAGAATTGCATCACCGGTCGCCACCAGTTTCAGCTGGTCGCCGGTTTGCGCGAACAACTCGGCGCGGGCAAACACCTGCTTTTTGCCGGCCTTCACCACCCGGCCCCTCGCGATGAACACTTCGCCAATGGCGGGTGCCAGGCAGTTGACCGAAAAATGTGAAGCCAGCACGTTGCCGGCAACCGTCCCGGCGGCGAATCCGCAGGCCGTGTCGAGCAGCGCGCCGATCAGGCCGGCGTGCAGAAAGCCTGCGTATTGCGCCATGTCGGCCTCGCGAAAAGCCAGGGTCAGCTCGGCTTCACCGCTCGCGGCTGCGGTCACTTCGAAGCCTGCCCAGCGGTTGAAGGCTGAGGTTGAATTGATGTGTTTGAGTACGTCGAGCATGTCGAATCCCTCCGGTTGAGACACCAACATGCGCCGGGTTCCGGGGGAAGTCATGGTGGATAAGGGAGGGTGATGGGCTGCAGAATCTGTGGTGAATGTCCTGGCCTCATCGCGAGCCGGCTCGCTCTCACAGTTGATCTGTGTCGTTCACAAATCCCCTGTGGGAGCGGGCTTGCCCGCGAAGAACGATAACGCGCACCCGCTGGACGCCCACTCATGACCAAGGCAGCATGGCGACTTCATCAAAGGGGCTGAACTCATGCGACGATTGCCTTCCCTGGCAGCACTCAGAACCTTCGAATGCGCCGCCCGCCACGCGCATTTCGGCCGGGCCGCCGCCGAGCTGTGCGTCACCGACAGCGCCGTCAGCCATCAGATCCGTCAGCTCGAAGAGCACTTGGGCGTCTCTTTGTTCATCCGCGAAGGTCGGCAAATCCGCCCGACCATGGCCGCGGGGCGATTGATGCAAAGCCTGCAGCACGCCTTCGAACTGATCGGCGAGGCCTGCGATGAATTGCGCGACCCGTCGTCGTTGGCGGTGTTGCGCCTGGCGGTCACCGCCGAGCTGGCGCAAAAGTGGCTGATGAGTCGGCTCACGGACTTCTACGCGCGCTATCCGCACATCACGCTGCACCTCTACGAACAACCGATCGACGCCACGGCGCCGGGGGAGGACATCGACCTGGCGATCACGTATGGAACGGGCCCGGTCGACAGCAGCGCGTACTTCGTCCGTCCCTTGCCGGCGTTGCAATTTTTCCCGGTGTGCAGCCCCGGCCTCTTCAACCAAGGCACCCTGAAAACCCCGAAGGACCTGGCGCGCCATTGCCTGCTGCACGACGATCAGGACGGCAAGACCTGGACCGCCTGGCTCACCAGTCATGCCGGCGATCAGCGTCCCGAACGCCAACTGTATTTCGCCCACGCGGGCCTGGCGCTGGAAGCGGCGGCGCAAGGGCAGGGCGTGGCCATGGGCGACAATCTGACGGCTCAGGAAGACTTGCTCAGCGGTCGTCTGGTCCGGCCATTCACCGCCAGCATGACCGCGCTCGGGCAATATGCACTGGTGTGTGAGCGGGTGCGTCTGGAGCGTCCGGCCGTGGCGCAGATGCTGGAGTGGTTCAACGATCAACTGATCGATTGATGAGTTGAATTCAAGTATTCCGAAATAATCATCGTTGGCGAGGAGGGCACCGACGACCTTAGCCTGTGGTCATTCCAATCCCCGCTGATGAGGTCTGACCATGGCACGTTTGCTCGATTCCACCCCGAAACTCGACGGCTTCCGCCTGCCCGGCGAATTCGAAACCAAGGCCGGTTGCTGGCTCGGCTGGCCGGAACGTACCGACGTCTGGCGCAACGGTGCCAAGCCTGCGCAGAAAGTCTGGGTGCAGATCGTCACCGCCATTGCCCAGAGCGAACCCGTGACGGTGTGTGCTTCCGCCGCCCAGTTCGCCACCGCTCGCCGCCAGTTGCCGCCTGAGGTTCGCGTGGTGGAAATGACCTGCAACGACACCTGGTTCCGCGACAGTGGCCCGTGCTTTGTGGTCAACGACGACAGCGGTGAAGTGCGCGGCGTCGACTTCGAGTTCAACGCCTATGGCGGTCTCGACGGCGGGTTGTACTACCCGTGGGACAAGGACGATCAGATCGCCAGCAAGATCCTCGAAATCGAGCGTTTCGACCGTTATCGCGCGCCGTTGATTGCCGAGATGGGCGGGATCCAGAGTGACGGCCAGGGCAGCATCCTCACCACCGAGCAATGCCTGCTCAACCGCAATCGCAACCAACATCTGGGCAAGGAAGAAGTGACCCGTCGCCTGACCGATTACCTCGGTGCCGAGCAAATCATCTGGCTGCCACGGGGTTGCAAGTTCGACGAAACCGACGGCCACGTCGACGATCTCGCCTGCTTCGTGCGCCCCGGCGAAGTGGTGCTGCAATGGACCGATAATCGCGATGACCCGCAGTGGGAAATCTATCAAGAGGCCTACGACATTTTGCGCAGCACCCGCGACAGCCGTGGCCGCGAGTTGATCGTGCACAAGCTGCCGCAACCGGATGTGCTGGAGTGGACCGCTGAAGAAGCCGAAGGCCTGGACCAGCAAGACAGCACCCATACCCGTCAGGCCGGGACCCAAATCTGCGCGTCGTACATCAACTACTACGCCGGCAACAGCTCGATCGTGGTGCCGCTGTTTGGTGATCGCAACGATCAGGCGGCGCAGGCGACGCTGGCCGAATTGTTCCCGCAGCACACAATTGTCGGCATCGAAAACTCCCGGGAAATCCTCCTCGGTGGCGGCAACGTCGCGTGCATCACCATGCCGCAATACGCCGCCCCCGCCAATAACAGGAAGGGAGTTTAATCATGGGCCTGCACAAACTGACTCAAGCGTTATTGCTGGTGCTTGCACCCATGTGTGTGCAGGCCGCCGACACCGCGAAACCGGTGGTGAACCTGTACATCTGGGGCGAATACCTGGCCCCGGATACCCTGGCCAATTTCGAGAAGAAAACCGGCATCCATGTGGTGGTCGATCACTTCGACTCCCTTGAAACTGCCGAGACCAAACTGCTGACCGGCCGCAGCGGTTATGACCTGGTGCTGACGGCGGGGCAGCACCTGTCCCGGGCGATCCAGAGCGGGGCGATTCAAACACTGAACCTGCAACGGCTGCCGCACTTTGCTGGCGTCGGCGAAGAATTCCGCCAGCACATGGCGGCGTTCGATCCGGGCAATCGTTATGCCGGGATCTACGCCTGGGGCACTACCGGGGTCGGCTATCAGGAAGAGGCGATCAAACAGCGTTTGCCCGATGCGCCACGGGACAGCTGGGCGATGCTGTTCGACCCGGCCGTGGTGTCGAAATTTGCCGATTGCGGGGTCAGTCTGCTCAACGACCCGAACGAGGTGTTTGCCGCGGTCATGAAGTACATGGGCCTGGACATCAACCGCCAGAACCTCGATGACCTGAAACTGGCCGAACAACAATTGGCGAAGATCCGGCCGTACATCCGCTACTTCGACAATGACCTGAACATCAGCGACCTGGCCAACGGCAATACCTGCGTGGCGATGTCGTGGAACGGCAACGTGGCCATCGCGGCCGGGCAGGCCGAGGCGGCGAACAAACCGTTCAAGCTCAGTTACCGGATACCGAAGGAGGGCACGTTGATCTGGTTTGACGCCATGGTCATTCCCAAGGATGCACCGCACCCCGAGGCTGGGCTGGCGTTGATGGATTACCTGATGACACCCGAAGTGATTGCGCCGATCACGGACACCATTCACTACGCCAATGCGATTACGGCGGCGGACGGGTTGATTGATCCGGCGATTCGTAACGATCCAGGGACGTATCCGTCGGCGCAGGTGAGGGCTTCGTTGTATAGCAAGAATGACAATGGCAAGGCGTTCAACCGGGCGCTGATTCGGGCGTTCAGTCGGTTGAAATCCGGGTTGTGATTGGCTTTGGGTGATGGGGTGAGTGTGAAATCGCCATCGCGAGCAGGCTCGCTCCCACAGGGGTTTTGTGAACACTCGAGCTCCAGTGTGGGAGCCAGCCTGCTGGCGATGAACGATGACGCGGTCTACTTGCCGGTCATCCGCCACAAATACCACGAAGCCACCGTCCGATACGGGCTCCACGCCAAGCCGATCTCAACCATCTGCTTGCGCGTCGGCTGCACCTCAAGACCCTTCAGCCGGCGATACCCCTCACGCACCCCAAAGTCATCCGCCGGCAAAATATCCGGGCGCTCCAGGCTGTAGATCAGCAGCATCTCAACCGTCCAGCGCCCAACCCCGCGCAAGGTGATCAACCGCTCAATCAGCGCCTCATCGTCCATCGCCAAAGCCGTTGCGTAATCTGGCACCACACCGTCCAAAGACGCCTGCGCAATCCCCTGAATGGTCGCAATCTTGCCCCCGGAAAACCCGCAGCTGCGCAGCGGATCAAAGCCTGTTGCCAGAATCTTCTCGGGCCTTGGAAACGTCGTCGCCGGAAACAACGCCAGCAGCCGGCCGATAATCGCATCCCCGGCCTTGGCGTGCAGTTGCTGATAGGCAATCGCCCGCACCAGCGATTCATAGGGATCGCGAGCTGCGTGGGGCTCATGCAGGCAGGGGCCAACGGCGGCGATGTGGCGCCGCCAGTCGTCATCGATTGATGACAGAAACCCGGTCGCGGGCAGATAGGGATCGGGCATGGCGATCAAGCGTTCCCGGCAGGTTTCAGCAGGGCATTGATTTCCCCATACGTGAAGGCCTTGAGGTGGCTGCTGTCGAGTTTGCCAGTTTCCAGAAAACCTTTGGCCAGGGACGCCATGGCGCCATACAGGAATTCGGCGATGCCCGAGCCGGCACTCAGGCGTCGCACGCCGAGTGCTTGCAACGCTTCAGGCGATGGCAACCCCGGCAACCCGAGCACATTCACCGGCAGCGGTGTGCCCTGGCACAGCGCAGCTATTTCATACTCCGCCGTGACGCCCGCCGCAAACAGCCCGTCAGCCCCCGCCGCCTGATACAACGCGGCGCGCTTGAGCGTTTCGGCGACGCGGTCTTCGGCAGGCACCAGGCCCCTTAAGTACACGTCGGTGCGGGCATTGATGAACAGCTTCACCTTGCGCCGACCGGCCACCTGCCGGGCGACTTCGATCTTGCGCGCCAGCAGCTCTGGCGCAGTGGCACCGTCCTCGATATTGATCCCCACCGCACCGGCCGCGATTACCGCATCAACGACTTCGGCCACCCGCGTCAGGTCGTCGGAATAACCGGCCTCGATGTCGACGGTCAACGGCACCGAGATCACCCGGGCGATGGACTCGACGGTCGATATCAGGCGTTCGAGGGGCAGGGCATTGCCGTCCGCATATCCATGCGCCCAGGCCACCGCCGCGCTGCTGGTGGCCACGGCCTTGCAGCCCAGTTGCTCGACGATGCGCGCCCCGGTGGCGTCGGCGACGTTGGTCAGAATCAACAAGCCGTCGTGGTGCAGTTGATGAAATCGAGTGTCCATCGAATGTCGTTCCTTATGACGTTTGCAGAAAATCAGGGGATCAGAAGGCGAGTTGTCCGGTCAGCTGCACCGCGGCTTTTTCCAGCCGGAGCAAAAACGCCTTGCGCGGTTGCCCTCCACCATAGCCCGTCAACGAGCCGTCTGCACCGATCACCCGGTGGCAGGGCAATACAATCGAAAGACGGTTCTGCCCGTTGGCCAGGCCCACGGCGCGACTGGCGCCGGGCTTGCCCAGTGTTGCGGCGATGGTGCCGTAGGTGCTGGTCTGGCCGTAGGGGATCTTCGCCAGTTCAGCCCAGACCTGCCGCGCAAATTCGCTGCCGGGCAAGTGCAGTGCAACGGTGAATTCAGTGAGTTTTCCGGCGAAATACTGGGTCAGCTCGGCTTCAATCTGCTGCAAATGGGCGTTGTGTCCCGGCGCCACGGCATAGCCGTAACGCTTCTGCAGTTCTTCGACTTCCCGGGTCAGTGCCGGTCGATCCAGAAACTCTAGCAGCACCAGCCCACGGCGTTCGGCCATGGCGATCATCGGCCCAAGCGGTGTGGTCAGGCGCGTGAACAGCAGCGGCTCGCTGTTGGCCGCGCGGCCCGGCGTGATGTGAAAGGATTTTTGAAACGCATCGCGAAAACCGCTCAGGGATTCGTAGCCCGAGTCAAACGCCGCATTGTCGATGGAGTCGCCCTGTTTGATACCGCCCAACGCCATCCCCAGGCGTCGGGTGCGCAGCCAGGCGTGGAAGGTCATGCCGAAATGCTGCTTGAACCAGCGGCGCAGTTTCAGCGGCTCGATGCCCTCTGCCAATAACTGGGCATCGGTCCAGCGTAGGTCGGGATCGTTGTCCACCGACTTGAGCAGCCCCTGCACCCAGTCCGGCGCAATGGCCGCGGCGTCCAGCGGTTTGCAGCGCAGGCAAGCGCGATAGCCCGCCGACATGCACTCATCGGCGTGGGCGAAGAACTCGACGTTCTCCGGCTTGGGCTTGCGCGCCGTGCAACTGGGGCGGCAGAAGATTCCGGTGGTCTTCACGGCAGTAAAGAACACCCCCTCGTAGGCGGTGTCTCGTTCGAGCATGGCGCGAACCATCTCGGCGTGGGGCGGAAGCAAAGCGTTTTGTAGGTTCATGGGCTGAGCATAAGGCCCGTTGGGCGACGTCTCCACCGGAAAATCGACAGGGAATTTCGCTGACTCGTTACAGGGGGGGCGATGCGGTCCCATTCGATTTTCGGTTCGACGTGCGGTGCCATGCACCCGCGACGGGCCGGCCAGTCGCAATGGCTTTTGTGCCGGCGAATTCCGAAGAGTCTTTGTTATAGACAGGCTCGCGACCAAAACCAACGCACTTTCCCCCTGCTAATGCTTGTGTCGGTGATGGATGTCCGGAAAGTGTGGATGGCTGTGGCGGATCGGCGTGTGCTGATGTTCGTGGCTGTGCGGCTCGGTCCCGTCCCACTCGAACGAATGCTCATGTTGATGATGCTCGTCATGCACGTGCCGATGGCCATGGGTGAGTGCCACGTGCTGATGCTCATGGGCATGATGCTCCCTGAGATGTATCCAGACGCCCAGGGCCATCAGCAACGATGCGATCCAGAACGTCAGGGAAACCGTCTCACCGAACAGCAGGAGGGCGATGGCGGCTCCGAGAAAAGGCGCCGTGGAAAAGTAGGCGCCCGTGCGTGCAGTGCCCAGCCCGCGCAACGCCAGCACGAACAACACCAGGCTGATGCCGTAGCCGAGGAAGCCGACGATCAGCGTCGGTCCGATTACCGTGATGTGCGGCAGTTTTGCCCCCAGCATCAACGCCAGCGAGCAGTTCACCAACCCTGCGGCCAGCCCCTTGATCCCGGCGATGAACACGGCATCCGAGGCCGACACCTTGCGCGTGAGGTTGTTATCGATCGCCCAACAGGCGCAGGCCAGTGCGACCGCCAGTGGCCCGATCCAGCCTTGTGGCTGAGCCGAATCGTGCGGCCACGCCAGGAGCAATCCACCCGCGACAATGGCCAGCATCCCGGCGACGATGCGTCGGTCTGCATTTTCCTTGAACACGACCCACGCCAACACGGCAGTCAGTACCGCTTCGAGGTTGAGCATCAGCGAGGCCGTGGCGCCGGAGGTCAGGGTCAAACCAAACATCAGCGCCACCGGCCCCAGCACGCCGCCAAACACGATGGCACCGATCAGCCAGGGCCATTCAGACGCTTTCAGGCCGCTGGGCTGCCAGCCCCGGTCGCGGATCAGCCTGACGAGGGTCAAGCCCAGCCCGCTGCCCAGATACAGCAATCCAGCCAGCAGGATCGGCGAGAGGTCCAGGCCCAACACCTTGGCCAGCGGCGTACTCGCCCCAAACAGCGCGGCTGCGCTCAGGGCATAGACAACGTTCAGGTTCATTCGAGGCTCGGCGAGTATTGATTAGTGATGCAGCGCAGTTTGAACCTGCGCTGCATCCCGTCAACCCCTGGAATCAGGCCCGACGCGCCATCAGCAGCACCGAAGCCGCCGCCGACAACAACCCCGCGCAGCAACGGTTGAATAGCCGCTTGCCCCGGGGCTCGGCAAACCAGCGGCGCATGTGCAGGCCCATGTAGGCGTAGGCGCTGATGGCGATCCATTCCAGCATCAGGAACAACGCGCCGAGCAGCGCAAACTGTGGCGTCACGGCGCGGGTCGGGTCGACGAACTGGGGCAGGAATGCAGTGAAGATCAGGATCGCCTTGGGGTTGCCGGCCGCCACCAGAAACTCCTGTCGCGCCAACGCCAACACACCGACCGCCGCACCCGTCGAGGCTTTTTCGACCCCAGGATCGGCGCGCCACAATTGCCATGCGAGGTAAAACAGATACGCCGCGCCAACGATCTTGATGCCGTAGAACAGCAACTCGGACGTTTGCAGCACCACCGCCAACCCGGCCGACGCCAGGGCAATCATCCCGGCAAACGCCAGCAACCGCCCGATCCCCGCCACGCAGGAGATGCGGTAGCCGTAGCGGGTCGAGTTGCTGACCGATAGCAGATTGTTCGGGCCCGGCGCCATGTTCAGGGCGAAGCAGGCGGGGATAAACAGCGTGAGCGTGGCGAGGTCCATGACAGGTCTCCGGTAACGAGAGCGGTATTTTTATCATGGCCGGCGGGGGCTTTCCCCGTACAGCGGTGGACGCAAGTCGCCGTACACTTTTGTTGTTTGTCTAGAGTGCGCGCCCGTTCATTCAACATGATTTGCGGGTGCTTGTTTAAAACCCGTCGGGTTTACTTCCTGAAAGCTACAAATCCTTGCGCCGTTGCCTACGGCTACGCCAGAATCCGCCGGCTTGTGTGCTGTAGACCTTGATTCTATTGTTTCCGTGCCGCTGAACACTCAGCGGTCGGGCTTGGAAACTCGACGGGTAAACGACACGAAGGCACCTCTTCATAACGTATTTTTTCGCACTAAGTGCGTTGCGTTATGGCGGCTGTGCGTGGGAGACCTTATAGGTCTGCCGGGCTCGTTTACCCTGGTTTTCCAACCTGCGTACAGCTGCCACCTTTATTCGTTTGACCGCGAATGGCTCCACTAATAAAGGAGCAACGGCCCGCGACGTTTTAAACCCGAAGAAAACCCCCAGTGGTCTGCCGATCACTGGGGGGGTGTTGACCACAAGACCGGCCGGTTTCGCCGGGCACCGTCGGTCTACCTCGCAAACCTCCTCGCACCCACCACACACAAAATCACCGCAACAGTAACTCCGAGCATGCCGAGACTAACCTGCTCGTGAAGCAGCGTAGCCGCCAGCGCCAATCCAAAAAACGGCTGTAGCAGCTGCAGCTGCCCAACGGCTGCAATCCCCCCTTGGGCCAATCCGCGATACCAGAATACGAAGCCGATCAGCATGCTGAAGAGCGACACATACGCCAGGCTCAACCAGGCCGGCGCGCTGATGCCCGAGAACGAAGAGGGCGTCAGCCACCAGGTCAGTGGCGCCACGATCGGCAGCGACACTACCAGCGCCCAGGAAATCACCTGCCAGCCGCCCAGGGTTTTGGAAAGCTTCGCCCCTTCGGCATAACCGAGGCCGCAGGCAAGAATGGCCAGTAGCATCAGGATGTCGCCGGCCGGCGAAGCGGTGAGTCCCTGGGAAACGGCGAACCCGACCACCAGTAAACTGCCCAGGACCGAGAAGAACCAAAAGGCCGGCCGGGGACGTTCGCCACCGCGCAACACCCCGAATGCGGCGGTCGCGAGCGGCAACATGCCGACGAAGACAATGGAGTGCGCGGACGTCACATATTGAAGCGCCAGCGCCGTCAGCAGCGGAAACCCGACCACCACGCCCAGCGCGACGATGACCAAGGGCAGCATCTGGTGGCGCGCAGGGCGCTTTTCCTTGAACAGCCACAACATGCACAGCGCCAGCACGCCGGCGATGGTGGCTCGGGCGACGGTCAGAAAGACCGGCTCGAATTCCAGGACGGCCACCCGTGTCGCGGGCAGCGAACCGCTGAAGATCAGGACGCCGATGAGTCCATTGATCAACCCGCTGGTGTTCTTTTCCACGGTCTGGTTTTGCAGCTTCGATGTGCGTTCCATTTGGCGTCCACTCAAGGGGCGGGGTTGCGTTCAGCGCATCGTATGACCGACTATCGATACAATCAAAAAATTGTCATGGATACATTTCCCTATGCCTCGCTCCCGGTACAAGTCGCTGGTGGACGCCTTCGCAGCCGATATCCGCTCAGGGCGTTTGCCGCCCGGTACGCGCCTGCCGACTCATCGTTTGCTCGCCGCCAGCCATGGCTTGGCCTTGGTCACTGCCAGTCGGGTCTATGCAGAGCTGGAGGCCATGGGCCTCGTCAGTGGCGAAACGGGGCGCGGGACTTTCGTCCGGGAGACTTCGCTGCCGCCCAGCCTGGGCATTCATCAGCCCAGCGTGGCGGCGGGGATGATCGACCTCAACTTCAACTATCCCTCGGTACCGGGGCAGGCCGATCTGCTGCGCAATGCCTTGCGTCAGCTCGCATTGTCCGGTGACCTGGAATCCCATCTGCGCTATCAACCGCACGCGGGGCGCCTGCATGAGCGGGCATCAGTCGCGCGCCATCTGGAGGTGCGCGGGCTGACGGTACAGGCCGAGCAGGTGTTGCTCGTCAGTGGCGCGCAGCATGGTTTGACGGTGGCGTTGATGGCGCTGCTGCAACCGGGTGACGTGATCGCGGCCGACGCCTTGACCTATCCAGGGTTCAAGGTGCTGGCTGAAACGCTGCATCTGGAAGTCGTGCCTATTCCCGGGACCGATACCGGGCCGGATCTGGAGGCGCTGGAAAAGCTCTGCCGGAGCCGATCGGTGCGAGCCGTCTACACCATGCCGACGCTGCACAATCCGCTGGGATGGGTGATGGCCGCCGATCAGCGTGAACGCCTGGTGGCGATTGCGCGCCAGCATGACCTGCACATCATCGAGGACGCTGCCTACGCGTTCCTGGCCGAAGACTCGCTGCCGCCGCTCGCGCAACTGGCCCCCGAAAGAACGGTGTACGTTTCAGGCTTTTCCAAGAGCGTCGCCACCGGCCTGCGCGTCGGATTCGTCGCTGCGCCCCTGCAAACCGTGCCCGCACTGGAGCGCACGATCAGGGCGACTACCTGGAATACCCCCGGGGTGATGACGGCGATTGCGTGTGCGTGGATCGATGACGGCACCGTCAGCCAGCTCGAAGCGCAAAAACGTGCAGACGCACAGGCCCGCCAGGCCGTGGCCGATCAGCACCTGGCCGGCCTGCACTTCGTGCGCCATCCATCCTCCTACTTTATCTGGCTGCCCTTGTCGGAAGACGCACGAGCCGACCAGATTGCCATGGCATTGATGCGCGAGCAGGTGGCGGTATCGACCGCCGAACCGTTTGCGACTTCTGTCCATGTGCCCCACGCAATCCGCCTGGCGCTGGGTTCGGTGGATTTGGGCGCACTTGCCGTGGCACTGGAGAAAGTGAAGCGGGTGGTGGGGGCGTACACGTAGCGAAGTCATTGCCCGGGTGTGATCACTTCGCTAGCCACACACCCATAACCACAACCATGACCTACGCTTGTTCACAGACGCATGTTCAGAGAGCAGGGTTTGCTCCTGAGCGCGATTCAATCGGCACCCCACAAAAATAATATCGGGAGAGTCCCTATGCTTGCCTTGCTCCGTCGATCAAGCCGCTTCATGGCAATTGCCGTCACCGCTGCCGCGCTCGCGGCACCGGCGTTTGCGCTGGACACCGTCAAGTTCATGGCCCCTGGCTCGGTCGGTGGCGGCTATGACCAGACCGCACGGGATCTGGGCAAAGCCCTGGTCGAGGCCAAGGCGGCCAAATCCGTCACCTTCGAGAACAAGGGCGGCGCTGGCGGTACGCTCGGGCTGGCGCAATTTGCCAACAGCACCAAGGGCGACCCGAATGCGCTGCTGGTGGTCGGGGCGATCATGGTCGCAGGTATTGAACAGAACAAACCGCAAATCACCTTGAAGGACGTGACACCGATTGCCCGGCTGTTCACCGAATACAACGTCATTGCCGTACGCAAGGAGTCCGAGTTCAAAACCCTGGAGGACTTGCTCAAAGCCTTCAAGGACAAACCCTCCAGCATCACGTGGGGCGGGGGGTCCAAGGGGTCGATTGATCACATCGGGATCGCCGACCTGGCCGGCAAAATGGGAATCCCCGTCAACAAGGTGAACTACGTGGCGTTCGCGGGTGGGGGCGAAGTGGTGGCGCAGGTACTCGGAGGCCAGATCAAGGTGATCACCGGAGGTTATGCCGAACTGGGCCAATACATCCGCAATGGCCAGTTCCGGGTGCTCGCCATCGGCGCGCCCGAGCGCATTGCCGGCATCGACGCGCCAACGCTCAAAGAGAGTGGCTACGACGTGATAATCGGCAACTGGCGCGGTGTTTACGGTGCCGCGGGCCTCACACCCGAGCAGCGCAAGGAAGTGACGGACGCCGTGCTGGCCGCCGCCGCCAGCGATGGCTGGAAAGCCAATGTCGAGACCAATAAATGGGCGCCCAACCTTCTGACCGGCGATGAGTTCGGCAAATTCGTCGACGAAGAACACGTGCGGTTGCGTGCGATGCTGGTCGAGGTCGGGTTGATTGCGAAATGAACCCGACTCGTAGAATCCTGCCGGTGCAACTGGCGATCGGCCTCGGTGTGGTCGCCATCAGTACAGTGTTGGCGCTCGGCGCCAACCGCTTTCCTGAGGAAATGGGTTTCGTCATCCTTGGCGCTCACGTCTATCCCTACGCATTAGCAGTGTTCCTCGGTGTGGTCGGTCTGTTGCTGTGTTATCAGGCCGTCACCGGTGGTTTTCGCGAATTGGCCGATCACGAAGACGAGTCTGCCAAGGCACTGCCCGGGGGCAAACTCGGGGCTGCCTGGGTGACCGCGGGCCTGGTGGGCGTGGCAGTGCTGATCAACCTCATCGGGTTCGTGCTGTCGGCGGGGTTGTTGTTCGCCTGTTCGGCCCGGGGGTTTGGCAGTCGTCGCCCGGTGCGCGACCTCGCCATCGGCATTGCCCTGACGCTGCCGATTTACTGGCTGTTCAACGCCGGGCTCGGCGTGTCCCTTCCGCCCCTGATCAACGCCTGGATCTGAGGAGGTAAAGCACGGTGGATATTCTCTCAAGCCTGGCCATCGGTTTCGCCGCCGCGCTGACCCCGATCAATCTGATGTGGGGATTCATCGGCTGCCTGCTCGGCACGGCCATCGGTGTGTTGCCGGGGATCGGACCGGCGCTGACCGTTGCGCTGCTGTTGCCGATCACGGCCAAGGTCGACCCCACGGGGGCGCTGATCATGTTCGCCGGGATCTATTACGGCGCTCAGTTCGGCGGCTCGACCACGTCCATCCTGCTCAATACCCCCGGGGAATCGTCGTCCATGGTCACGGCCCTGGAAGGCAACCTCATGGCCCGAAACGGACGGGCAGGGCCGGCCCTGGCGACGGCGGCTATCGGGTCGTTTGTCGCCGGCACCATCGCGACGGTCCTGCTCACCTTGTTTGCGCCCATCGTTGCCACGTTGGCGCTGAAGTTTGGTCCGGCGGAATATTTTGCGATTCTGGTGCTGTCCTTCACGACGGTGTCGGCAGTGCTCGGCGCTTCGATGCTGCGGGGTTTCGTCTCGCTGGGGATTGGCTTGACGATTGGCTTGATCGGCCTGGATTCGACCTCGGGCATTGCCCGCTACACCCTGGGCGTGCCGGAGTTGGTGGATGGCATTGAAGTCGTGCTCGTGGCAGTCGGTTTGTTTGCCGTGGGCGAGGCGCTGTACAGCTTGCTGTATCAAAAAGAAGAAGCGTCCGGTCGGCACCGGTTGACGTCTTTGTGGATGACGCGCGCCGACTGGAAGCGCTCGATTCCCGCCTGGCTGCGGGGCACTCTGATCGGTTTTCCTTTCGGCTCCATTCCAGCCGGTGGCGCTGAAATCCCGACCTTCTTGTCCTATTCGGCCGAACGCAAACTGAGCAAGTTTCCCAAAGAGTTTGCAGGCAGCAAGGGCGAGGGTGCCATCGAAGGCGTTGCCGGCCCCGAGGCCGCCAACAATGCCAGCGCGACCGGTTCCCTGGTGCCGCTGCTGACGCTGGGCATTCCGACTTCCGCCACGGCTGCAATCCTGTTGGCCGCGTTCCAGAACTACAACCTGCAACCGGGGCCGATGCTGTTCCAGACCTCGGGTGATCTGGTCTGGACCCTTGTCGCCTCGCTGTACATCGGCAACGTCATCCTGCTGGTGTTGAACCTGCCGTTGGTGGGGTTGTGGGTCAAGTTGTTGCAGATTCCCCGACCGTACCTGAACGCCGGCATTCTGGTGTTTGCCACCATTGGTGTATACGGCATGCGCCACTCTTCGTTCGACTTGCTGCTGATGCTGGCAATCGGTTGGGGCGGGGTGCTGATGCGGCGCTTCGATTTCCCTGTCGCGCCGGTGATCGTGGGCATGCTGCTGGGGCCGATGGCCGAAAAACAGCTGCGCAACGCGTTGTCCATCAGCGAAGGTGACTGGATGATCTTTCTGACGCAACCTATCGCCGCGTCGTTCCTCGCGCTGACCCTGTTGGTGTTGATCGTGCCTCATCTGCTGCACGCTCGGGGCATCAAGTTGCATGAGGATGATTAGGCAGTTTTCTTCAATACGCAGGGCAGGGCGCTCAGTACCTTGGGCGCTGGTTTTCCTGAATTGAAGAAGGTGTGCGATGAGTCTGATTATCTCCATGGCCACATTTGCCCTGGTGGCGTCGATAACGCCGGGGCCGGTCAACATTGTCGCGTTGAGTTCGGGGGCGCAGTTCGGCTTTCGCGCCAGTCAGCGGCATGTGGCCGGGGCCACGTTGGGCTTTGTGTTATTGCTGGTGTTGATGGGCCTGGGGCTGCATGAGGTGTTGCGCATCTGGCCCGCGCTGACACAGGTGGTGCAACTGGCGGGCGTGGCGTTTTTGTTGTTCATGGCCTGGAAGCTTGCGGCAGACGATGGTCGCATCGACGCCAAAGAGTCGCGCCGGGCACCGTCGATGCTGTATGGCGCGGTGATGCAATGGCTTAACCCGAAAGCCTGGCTGGCGTGTGTGGCGGGCATGGGCGCCTTCGTCGCGGACGGCGAGGCGCGGTTGGTCTGGCAGTTTGCAGCGGTGTATCTGGTGATTTGCTACGTGTCGGTGGGGTGCTGGGCGTATGCCGGAACTTTCCTGCAGGGCTATCTGAATAACCCTGCAGGCATGCGCTTGTTTAACCGCGTCATGGCGCTATTGCTGGGGGCGAGTGCCGTGTATCTGCTGGTTTCCTAGCCCCCGGGTCACTCACCTCAATCGAGACCGGGCAGCAAACTGAACTCATTTTTTATCAATGGTGTGCTTAGCCTCGATACTGTCCCGGTGTCGCTGCCAGATGCTGTTTGAATACCCGCTGGAAATGCGCCTGATCGGCAAATCCCGCTTCCAGTGCTACCTCCGCAATCAACTTGCCATTGCGCAGTTGATCACGGGCGAACTGGATACGCCGGTTGACCAGAAAGGCATGAGGCGTCATGCCGTAATGGTGCTTGAAGGCGCGAATCAGGTAGGACGGAGACAGTTGAGCCGCGTCGCAAATATCCTCGAGCTTGAGTGGGTGTGTGCAGTTGTCACGAATGTAGTCGGCGGCCCGTTCCAGCTTGAAATTGGGTTCGCGCAACGCTTGATCGACCGGGTTTAGCCGCTGTTGCACATCGGTAAAAAACTCCACCGCCGTACTGTGTTTGCACAACACGTCCTGCCAGGGATCAACCAGTATTTCGTACAAGCTGTTGAGGCCGTCGAACAGGTTGCCATCGCGGGTGTGGGTGACGGAAAACCGCCTGAAGGCGGAGTCCTGGCTGAAGCCGAGCTGACGCTGCAAATCGGTCAGCCAGGGCGTTTCGACGTACAGCATCAAGTATGACCACGGCTGGTCGTCGATCGGATTGCAGGCATGGACATCATCAGGGTTCATCAACACCACGGTGCCGGCGCTGACCTGGAACTGCGCTTGCTCATGAAGGTAAGTACTGCGCCCGGCGGTGATCGCACCGATGGAAAAGTGCTCGTGGGAATGCCGGGTATAGCAGACCTCGCGGCCGTCGGCGATGGAACGGGCCTCGATGAAGGGCAGGGCATCGTCACGCCAGAAGCGGGGTGCTGTGTCAGCGTCTTTGGCAACGGTGTGCTTCATCGTCAGTGTCCTCGGCAGGCCAGCAACGGAGTGTATTAGCTCTCGCCGTCAAAGGCTCGTCGCAACGCGGCAATGTCGAGCTTTTTCATCTGCATCATGGCTTGCATGGCGCGTTGGGATTTCTTCGTGTCGGGGTCTTTGAGCATGTCCATCATGGCGACCGGCACGATCTGCCAGGACAAGCCGAACTTGTCCTTGACCCAACCGCACTGCTCGTTCTGCGGATGGGCGGAAAGCGAGCCCCAGAAATAGTCGACTTCTTCCTGGGTCTGGCAGTTGACCTGAAACGAAATCGCTTCGCTGAACGTGAACACCGGGCCGCCATTGAGGCCTGTCATGGGCTGCCCGTCGAGTTCGAAGCTGACCGTCATCACAGAGCCTTCGGGCATGCCATGAACCTCCTGGCCGGCCTTGCCGTAGTGAGTGATGGCAGTGATTTTCGAATGATCGAAGATCGAACAGTAAAACTTCGCTGCGTCTTCGGCCTGATTGTCGAACCAGAGGCAGGGCGTCAGTTTTTGCACGCGTTGCATGATGAAGCTCCTCTACGGGTGATTCATGCTGGATTATCAGCGTAGCCAGCTTGTAGTCGATTGGCTGGACCGTAGATCGACAAATGGCGATCGTTGACGCCTCATCGATTGCCTGAGTGGCGCCCTTCAGGTTTGATAAGGTGATGTGCAGCAGTTTACGGGTGGTGGGGTTCACCACGGCTATCAGGCAAGGAGCGGAGAATGGACGGTAATTCAAGCAAGGAAACCAAGGGCGCGATGCCAGCGGATTGCAAAGAAGGGCGCAGCTGGATCTGGCCCGGGGTATTAATCACCGTGACGATTGTTGCTATCTGGTTCTGGGGTGGCTATCACAAATTCATTACCCATGGGGCGAGCTCAGCACGGATTCAAAGGCCGACACGTTCAGTGGCCTGAATGCGCTTTTTGCGGGACTGGCCTTCTGCGGTTTGATTTTTACCATCCTCTACCAGATCAAGGAGGCCAAGGCGACGCGCAAGGAGATCCAGGAATCAGCTGAGGCCAATGGGAAGATGGCAGAAGCCAGTGTGCTCATGACCCGCCATGCTCAACAGAGTGCAATTCTGGAACTCTTCAAGACGTACTGCAGCGATTACTTCCAGGAGGTCCGGGATTGCTCGATGAGCGTGTTGATTCCTTGTGTGGCGAGTAAGGAATATTGCGATTTTGTGGTTAGCCGGTTTTTTGTGGCGGACCAATTGCCTTACCCCGAGCAGGGATGGATCAAGATCGAGACGGCGAAGGCCAATCACGGTAAAACCCATGAACAGTTCAGGGAAAAAGAGTTGAGCAACAGGAACAAGCTGGATGAACTGGTGAGTTTTTTCAGCCTGTTGGCGTGGCAGGAAAGTTCGAAGGAAATGCTGACTCGCCTGGATTTTTCCTACTCCTGGTGGCGCCCCCTGTTATGGATGATTGCCATACGGCAAGAGCAGTGGATCGACACCCATGACGAAGTACCCAAATACATGACACCGCGCAATTTCAGTGAGGTACTGCGCAGGCTTGACGCCATTTATGGACTGGCGCCTTTCAAGTCTGACAGGGACTTTTGGTTGTATTTTGTCGGGCATCCCAAGATAAAAGCGTATGGCCTGGATGATGCCTACAAACGATTGCTCAAGGTTGAGCCGGGTCATCAAAAGATGTTGTCATAACGACCAGTAAGGTGTCTTTATGACTGCCTTTAAATAGGGTCTTAATGACCCCTTCGACTCTATCTGATTGATTCGCATGGTGTTCAGGATTGGCTCGAATGTTGAATTGAAACCCGTACAACTGAACTGCTTCAGGAGTACGGAAAAATGTTCGATTTCTTCAGCAATCCTCAGAACGTTCTGCACCTGTCCAGTCGTGTGCTCGGTGCTGGCCTGGCGCTGCTTTTGGCGGGCATCTACGGCGCTTACCTCTACGACGGCCATCTGCCCATCGTGGTGCTGGTGACGATGCATGCCATGACTATTCTCGGGCCGACTTTGCTCAAGATCGGCTACGTCATGCGCCTGCTGGCTCAGCATCGCTTGGGCACAGGTCTGGCCAGGGCGGTGGTCTGATGCGCAGACTCGCCGCTGCGCCCCTCTTCAGTCTCGGGTTTCGACCGTTCTTTCTGGCAGGCGCCGGGTTCGCCGCGATCGCGGTGGCGATCTGGGCGCTTTGGTTGTACGGGCGACTGCCGGGCGCGCAGCCTGTTGGCGGGATGTTGGCCTGGCACCGGCATGAAATGCCGTTCGGTTTTGCCACGGCAATCATCGCCGGTTTCCTGTTGACCGCAGTGCCCAACTGGACAGGGCGCCCAGGCCTTGACGGCTGGCCCTTGATGGGGCTGGTGCTGGTCTGGCTGCTGGCGCGACTGGCCTGGTTGCTGCCCATTTCCGATAGCCTGTTGCTAGCCTCGCAAGTGCCTTTTCTCCCACTGCTGGCCTGGGCGATCGGACGGGATCTGGTGGCCGCCGGCAAGCGCGACAACTACCCGATTCTGCTGGTCATCACGTTGATGGCCAGCTGTCAGGCCATGACGCTGTGGGGCATCGCGATCGATGACGCGGGCCTGCAACGGCGTGGCGTGTTGGCCGCGTTGTGGCTGGTGGCGGCGCTGATGACGGTGATTGGCGGCCGAGTCATACCCTTTTTCATCCAGCGTGGCTTGAGCCGTCCTGTAGCACCCGCTGCGCACGCGTGGCCAACCAGAGTGTTGTTGCTGAGCAGCCTGGTCGCGGCGATGTCCTTTGCGGGCGGCTTGAACGATGTGCTCAGACCTTGGCTGGTCGGGTTATTTCTGCTGATGGGCGCGTTGCACCTGCAACGGCTGTGGCGCTGGCATGATCGGGGTATCTGGCGCGTGCCGTTGCTCTGGTCGCTGTACCTCGCTTATGCCTGGCTGGTGGTTGCCGCGCTGGCGATGGCGTTGTGGCACGCGGGATTGATGCCACAACAAAGTCTGGCCACGCACGCCTTGGCGGTCGGCGGAATCGGCGGGTTGATTCTGGCGATGATTGCACGGGTCAGCCTGGGTCATACCGGGCGACTGTTGCAGCCGTCAAACCTCGTGGTGCTGGGGTTTGCCTTGCTGGTGATCGCCGGCGCGAGCCGGGTGTTTCTGGTACCGTTTTCCGGGTGGGGGCTGGGGCTCTCGGCGCTGCTGTGGAGCGGCGCTTTCGGCCTGTTTCTCATGCACTACACCGGCATCCTGTTGAGGCCGAGACTCTAATGCCCGAGGCCGCCGCGATCAGCGATCCACTGCGTGGCCATGTCGATGAAGGCGCGCAGTTTCGGTTGAGTCTGGGTACGGCTGGGGAAGTACAGGTATAACCCCGAACTCAGCGGCACAAACGGCTGCAGCACTCGCTCCAGCTGACCGTTCGCCAGCTCGTCGATGATCTCCAGGTTGCAGGCGTAAGCTAATCCGAGCCCGTTTCGGGCGGCGCTGATCAGTAGCTTGCGATCATTGACGAGCACGCCACTCTCGACGCCCACCGTGAAGTCTCGCCCCTCGCGGCGAAACTCCCAGCGATGCGCGCTGCCGGAGCTGGCGAAGCGGAAGCCGATGCACGCATGCCGGGTCAGCTCTTCCGGGCTGAGCGGTTTGCCGGCCTTGGCGAAGTACGCTGGCGAACCCACCACCGACCATTGCAGGTCCGGTGTCAGGCGCACGGCGATCATGTCTTTCTCGATGGACTCTCCCAGCCGGATCCCGGCATCGAAACCGCTTTCCATCAAGTCGACTGTGGCGTCGTCCAATGAAATGTCGAGGCTGACCTGCGGATAAGCCTGGCGAAACAGCGGCATCAGCGGCTCGATCAACAAGGCGCCGGACAGGCGTGGTGCGGTGATGCGCAACGTGCCCATCGGTTGGTCGCGAAAACCGCTGAGCACCGCCAGGGCTTCGTCGATTTCACTGGCCGCCGGACGCAAGCGAGCGAACAGGCTGGCGCCAGCCTCGGTCAACGCCACCCGGCGCGTAGTGCGCTGGAACAGCAACACGCCGGTGCGCCGCTCGAGCAGTTTGATCGCGTGGCTGACCGCCGTGGGCGTCACCGCCAACCGGGTGGCGGCGAGGGTGAAGCTTTTGTGCTCGGCCACCGCCAGAAACTCGGTCAAGCCATCGAAAGGATCACGATTCATATCGACGCCATTATGAAAGACAGTTTCATAGTGCTTGTAACACGAGGGTATTTTTCAGACCAATCTTCCTGCGTACCTTGTGCTTACCCCAACCCGAACAAGGAACTCGATTCATGACCACTTCCCACACCTTCAAACGTGTCTGGCTCATCACTGGCGCTTCGCGCGGTATCGGCGCCAGGATCGCGGCCGCTGCACTGGCCAATGGCGACGCCGTGGTGGCCACCGCCCGTGATGCCAGCAGCGTCACCCAACGTTTCGGCACTCAACCGGCGTTGCTCGCCGTGTCCCTGGATGTCACCAACGAAGCGCAAGGCGTTGCGGTCGCCAAGGCCGCCATCGAGCATTTCGGGCGCATCGATGTGTTGGTCAACAACGCCGGCTTTGGTTTGCTGGGCGCGGTGGAAGAAGCCAGCGCCGATGAAGTGCGCCGCGTGTACGAAACCAACGTCTTCGGTTTGCTGAACATCACTCGGGCCGTGTTGCCATACATGCGCGCCGCCCGCAGTGGGCATGTGATCAACCTGTCATCGGTGGGTGGTTACGCGTCGGGGCCGGGTTTTGGCGTCTATTGCTCGACCAAGTTTGCCGTCGAAGGCCTGAGCGAGGCGTTGCACGCCGAGTTGGCACCTGTGGGTGTCAAAGTCACCGTGGTTGAGCCTGGATACTTCCGGACCGAATTCCTCGAGGGTAACTCCCTGGTCGAATCCCCGTCGACGATTGCCGACTACGACAGCACGGCGGGTGAGGTGCGCAAAATTGCCAAGGCCGTGACCCTGAACCAGCCGGGCGACCCGGACAAGCTCGCCCAGGCCATGATTATCCTGGTGGAAGCAAAAAAGGCACCGCTGCGCTTGCCGCTGGGCAGTGATTGCGTCGCGGCGATCGAAGCCAAGAACGCCTTCGTTGCTGATCAGTTGCAGACGTGGCGCGAGGTGTCGGTGTCCACCGACTACTGATCGCAATCTTTGTGGCCAGGGAGCTGCTGTGGCGAGGGAGCTTGCTCCCGCTGGGCTGCGAAGCGGCCCCAAACCCTCCAAACCCGGTACATCAGAAAAACCGTGTTAGCTGGTTTTGCGACGGCTTCGCCGCCGAGCGGGAGCAAGCGCCCTCGCC